>JBLMXO010000367.1:0-2902 GCA_050257815.1 Actinomycetota bacterium | reverse complement strand
GACAAACTATGAGAAGCCCGAGGATCTGACGGGGGATGATGGGCTTTTCAAGCAGCTCAAGAAGGCGCTGATCGAGCGTGCGCTTGAACAAGCGGCTCAAGGCGCTGGAAGCCAAGAGCGCCCAGGAGGGTCTGGTGCTAACCGAGGCGCAGGTGGTCGCGCTGGAAAAGGCCAAGACCGAGAAGGAGGCCCATGGCGAATTCGAGAGCGAGCATCCAGGTTACTGCGGTGCTCAGGATACCTTCTATGTCGGCAATCTGAAGGGCGTCGGTCGGGTCTACCAGCAGACCTTCATCGACACCTACGCCAAGGTGGCCTGCGCCAAGCTCTACGATCGCAAGACACCGATTACGGCCGCCGATTTGCTCAACGACCGGGTGATCCCCTTCTTCGATAGCCATGATGTCAAGCTGCTGCGGGTATTGACCGATCGCGGCAGCGAGTACTGCGGCAATCCGGAGCGGCACGAGTACGAGCTCTATCTCGCGGTCGAGGCTGTCAATGCCGGTTCAATTTTCCCCATATGCGCCGAAGTAAAATTCCCCAGGGCAGCGGGTTGCGGTGATCAGCCGTCGGCGTGATCAGGTGCTCCATTCTTTGGTGGCCGCCCACGGCGGCGCGTTGGTGGCGGGATTGGCATTTTGATGGCGGCCTTGCTGCGGGTGTGTTCAGGCATGAGATCGGCGTGCTGACGCAGGCGATAACTCGAGCCCTCGATCTGAATGACGACAGCGTGATGGAGAAGGCGATCGAGCAACGCGGTGGCAACGACAGGATCGCCGAAGACTTCGCCCCATTCGGCGAAGCCGCGATTGGACGTCAGAATCATGGCGCCCTTCTCGTAGCGGGCATTGACGAGTTGGAAGAACAAGTTGCCGCCGCCGGGAATGACCGGCAGATAACCGATCTCGTCGACGATCAGCAGCGCCGTCCGGCACAGGAAGCGGATGCGCTCGCGCAATTGGCCTTCGCGTTCGGCCTTGGCCAGGGTGCTGACAATGTCGGCAAGGCTTGCGAAGTAGACGCTGTGGCCAGCCTTCACCGCCTCCACGCCCAGCGCGGTGGCGAGATGGCTCTTTCCGGTGCCGGGCGGGCCAAGGAAGTGGATAACCTCGTTGCGTTCGATGAAGTCGAGCTGGGCGAGCGCGAGAACCCGATTTTTGTCGAGCGAGGGTTGGAATGAGAAGTCGAAGCCGGCCAAGGTCTTGATCGTGGAGAGCTTGGCCATCCGCAAAGCGACCCTCACGCGCCGGTTCTCGCGCAGCGTCAGTTCCTCAGCAAACAAGGTGTCGATGGCTTCCAGCGCACTGGCCTCGCCGCGCTCCAGTTGGCGCACGGTCTGATCGAGAACCTCAAGGGCTCTTGGCATTTTCAGCCCGACCAGCGTTTTGCGGATGCGGTCGAGAACGGAAGGGACGATCTCCACATTGGGGCTCATCGCCGATCTCCCGCGTTGGCCAAGCGGCGGCCGACTGCCTGGTAGAAGTCGAGCGGGCGAGTAGCGATCAGGTCGCCGGCGCGTGCGATTAGAATCGGGCTGTCGCGACGGCGATCAATGGTTCGCACCATCTTGCGATGCCCGGGAGCGACCCGGCGCTGATGGCGTCCCTCCAAGACCGGATGCGCGGCAATCAGAGTGCCGTCCTCGAAGATGCGCACCTCGTCGGCGAGCGTATGCACCTCAACGACCCGCTTTCGCGTCGCATCGGGCACGCTGTAGAGATTACCGCCGACGCTCACCATGCCTTCATGGGAGACGCGGCGTTCCAGCCGGAGCACTGAACGGAATGGCGCCAACGGCAAGGTCTTGAGATCGGGCTTCTCTTCGGCGAAGGCCTCGTTGACCACGCGCCGGGTGGTGGCGTGCAGGCGCGGATTAGCCACAGTATCGAGCCAATGGCGCAACTGGGCATTCAGGTCGTCGAGATTGCGGAAGCTGCGGGCGAGGAAGAAGTCCTCGCGGATATAGCGGAAGGGCCGCTCCACCTTGCCCTTGGTCTTCGCCCGGTAAGGCCTGCAGGCTTTCGGCTGGTAGCCATAGTGCCGAGCAAAGTCGATGAGCGCCCGATTGTAGACGATACTGCCGACCGTCTCGCCTATCACCGCCGTCTTCATACGGTCGTAGAGGATCTCATGGGGCACGCCGCCGATCGCCGCAAATGCCGCCATGTGGCAGCGCAGGACCGTCTGCATGTCCTGGTGCAGCACGAAGCGCGCCCAGATCAGCCGGCTGAAGCCGAGCACGAAGGAGAACAGCCAAACGATGCGCGTCACCGCCGGCTCGTCCGTGAACACGACCTGGAAGTGGGCAAAATCGACCTGCGCCTGCGCCCCAGGCGGTGTCTCGAAGCGAACCTCGAAGGGCGGCAAGGATGCCGGGCGAATGTCGCGCAGCAGGTCCGTCACGGCCGTGTAGCCGCCCCCGTAGCCGAGCTCTCGCACCTCGCGCCACAGCCGGCGGCCGGTCAGCGCCGGATAGGCCGCTACCCGCTCGCGCACATACGGCACGAACGGATCAATCAGGCACGGCCGCGACTTCCGCGGCCCATAGATGGGCGGCTCCAGGCCGCGGGCAATGCAGCGGCGCACGGTCTTGCGGTCGAGGCCCAGGTCCCGGGCGATGGCCGAAATCGATAATCCTTGTCGATGAAGGTCGAGTATCATCACGATTTCCCCAAGTTTGATCACCGCTCTCCTCCCTCGCTTTTGGGCAGAGCGGGATTGAGTGGCGATTCGCCGCCCTCCCCAGGGCGCGCCCTGGGGAGGGGCGACACGATCACTTGGGGATTTTTCAAACGGCACTTCTGGGGAGAATTACTCCGGCATCAACAGCTCGTCAGGATCCCTCGCAAGGACACGACGACTGTTGTTGCTACGCTTGCCAAGGGATCGAGAGCGTCCA
>JBLMXO010000366.1:0-2943 GCA_050257815.1 Actinomycetota bacterium | reverse complement strand
TCAACTTCAATCCGTTCTGGTACGTGCCGAAGAGCATCATCTACAAGGACCTGGTGCCAAAGGCGCAGGAGTTCGCGCGCCGCAACCAGGACATGCTCGCCGCCTATCACATGCAGGCCTTCGACTCCGCCGGCAATCCGCTCTCCAACAACCAGATCAACTGGTTCGGTCAGGACGTCTACAACTACCAGTTCCGCCAGCTTCCTTGGGACCAGAACTCCCTCGGCTTCGTGAAGATCAATTTCCCCAACAAAGATTCCGTCTACATGCACGACACCCCGCTCAAGAGCCTGTTTGGGCGCTCGGTGCGCTTCGAGAGCTCTGGGTGCGTACGCGTGAACGACGTCGAGACGCTGGTCGACTGGATCTTGCAGGATACCGGTGGCTGGAACCTGCAGCGCATGGCGGCGGTGAAGCAGTCCGGAGAGCAGATCGACGTCAAGCTGGTGAAGCCGATCCCGGTCTATTTCACTTATGTGAGCGCCTGGGCGACGCCTGACGGCACGGTGCAGTTCCGTCCCGACATCTACAACATGGATGGTGGCGGCGGAGAGACGGCTTCGGTCAACTGAACGCACGACCTTGCGAATGAGAAAGGCCATCCGGCTGAAACCGGATGGCCTTTTTTCACCTGCGCCGTGAGGCTGCGACCTACGCGGACAGCCTCACCGGAATCTTGAGATAGCGCACGCCATTCTCATCGGCGGGCGGCAGCTTACCTGCACGCATGTTCACCTGGATTGACGGCATGAGCAGCTCTGGCGCGGCAAGCGTCGCGTCGCGCGCCTGGCGCATGGCGACGAAGTCCGCCTCGCTGACGCCGTCTCTGACATGGATGTTGTTCGCGCGCTCCTCAGCGACCGTCGTCTCCCAGGCATAGCGGTCGCGGTTTGGAGCCTTGTAGTCGTGGCACATGAAGAGGCGGGTCTCAGGCGGGAGCGCGAGTAGCCGCTTGATCGAGCGATAGAGCGCGCGGGCATCGCCGCCGGGGAAATCGGCACGTGCCGAGCCGAAATCCGGCATGAACAGGGTGTCGCCCACGAACACGGCATCGCCGATCTGGTAGGCGATGTCGGCGGGGGTATGCCCCGGCACGTAGATCACTTCGGCATCGATGGTGCCGAGCGTGAAGCGCTCACCGTCCTTGAACAGATGGTCGAACTCGCTGCCGTCGCCCTTGACGTCGGTCGCGTTGAACACGGGGCGGAAGATCTTCTGCACGTCGCGGATATGTTCGCCGATGCCGACCTTGGCGCCGGTTTTGAGCTTGATGTAGGGCGCGCCAGACAAATGGTCGGCATGGGCATGGGTCTCGAGCACCCACTCGACCGTGAGCCCACGCGCGTCCGCCTCCTTGAGGATGGCATCGGCCGACTTGGTCGAGGCCTTGCCGCTCGCGTGGTCATACTCGAGCACCGGATCGACGATCGCCGCCCGCTTGGTCGCCGGATCGGCGACCAGATAGCTGATCGTGTTGGTGTGCTCATCGAAGAAGGCCTTGATGGTGGGAACTGCGGTCATCGCAAACTGCTCCTCTTTTCGTTATCCGCGTCTCTCAGGTTGACATATATATTAGTCATCACTAAATTAGCAAGTGCTAATGCAAAGAGGCTATCGATATGCCGCGTGCTCCTGCTGATCTCGCCACGTTCGCAACGAACGCCACCAAGGTAGCTGACATCTTGCGCGCGCTCGCCAATGAGCGTCGGCTGATGCTCTTGTGCAAATTGGTGGAGTGGGGCGAAGCAAGCGTCGGCTCCCTCGCCGAGGCGGTCGGGCTGTCGCAGTCAGCCACTTCGCAGCATCTCGCCAAGATGCGCGATGAAGGCATCGT
Source organism: Actinomycetota bacterium (assembly GCA_050257815.1). Lineage (GTDB taxonomy): Bacteria > Pseudomonadota > Alphaproteobacteria > Rhizobiales > Methyloligellaceae > Methyloceanibacter. Next base: position 1,109 of record JBLMXO010000366.1, on the reverse strand, counting down.
CGACTTCCGCCGCGAGGGCCAGACGCTCTGGTACCGCGTTGCCGAGCCGTGCACCGAGCTCCTGCTCGGCTATTTGCAGAAGCTCTATTGCAGCGAAACCTGATCAATCCCGCGGAGAATCCACGATGAGCCTTCCCACCATCACCCCAGCCGAGGCCAAGCGCCTCATTGCGCAGGGTGCAACTCTGATCGACATCCGCGAAAGGGACGAGCATGCGCGCGAGCACATTGCCGTTGCACGGAACCGCCCCTTGGGCACGTTGACCGATCTCGGCGCCGCTGCCGGACCCATCATCTTTCATTGCCGCGCCGGCAAGCGCACGTCGGACAATGCGAGCAAGTTGCAGCAGGCGGCGAACTGCGAGGCTTATATCCTCGAAGGCGGCATCGAAGGGTGGAAGCAGGCAGGGCTTCCCGTCGTCCTCGACAAGAGCCAGCCGATCGAGATCAACCGCCAGGTGATGATCGCTGCGGGCAGCCTCGTTCTCATCGGCGTGCTGCTCGGCGCTTTCGTCAGCCCCGGCTTCTATGCACTGTCGGGCGTTATCGGCGCGGGCCTCGTCTTTGCCGGCGTCAGCGGCTTCTGCGGCATGGCGAAGCTCCTCGCGCTCATGCCCTGGAACCGAACTCCGCTCAAGGCGTGAGCCATGCCACTCGGACTCCTTCCCGTCGTTCTTCTCCTCTCATCGGGCGCCGTCGTCGGGATCACGCTCGGACTGATCGGCGGAGGAGGTTCGGTGCTTGCCGTGCCTCTCCTCGTTTATGTCGTCGGCGTACCGTCGGCGCACGTGGCCATCGGCTCGTCCTCGGTAGCCGTCGCGGCCAACGCCGCCTGGGGATTGGCGAGCCATGCGCGTCTCGGCACGGTGAAATGGCCTTGCGCCTTGGTCTTCACCGCGGCAGGCGTAGCCGGAGCTTTCGCCGGTGCGAGCCTCGGCAAGCAACTCGGCGGAACCGAGCTCCTCGCTCTGTTCGGCTTGGTGATGATCGGCATCGGCATCTATATGCTGACCTTCAAGCCCAAGCCCTTGGCTCACGACGTTAAGCTCACGCGGGAAAGCGCGGCCTACCTACTGCCGCGGCTTCTCTTAATTGGTGCTGGCGTAGGG
>JBLMXO010000365.1:0-14468 GCA_050257815.1 Actinomycetota bacterium | reverse complement strand
AAAAGGAGGATGAGGACCGTCTCCTCGTGGAAGTGCGTGAGATGGGCAAGGGCGCGCTCGAGCAGGTGAGCGCCGACGAGCAAAACCACGGCGAGCACGGCGCCGGAAATCAGCAACTTGAATACCGGACTGCCGATGGCTGCTCCAGATACGGCAAAGCCCTGGCGGCGGGCAAAGTAGCTGAGTAGGCTCAAATTGATCCAAGCGCCGACGCTGGTGGCGAAGGCAAGGCCGACCTGCGCGAACGAGCCGTAATAAGCGAGCCCAACCTTAAGTGCGATGTTGAGCGCCATAGCGAGCAGGGCCGCCTTGACCGGGGTTGCGGTGTCGCCGCGAGCATAGAAGGGGGCGGTGAAGCTCCTCAAGAGAACGAAGGGGAGGAGCCCGAAGGCGTAAGCTGCAAGCGTGGCGCCCGCCGCCGCCGCGTCGGCCGCGGTGAAAGCGCCGCGGGTGAATAGCGCGCGCATGATGAGGTCGGGAATGGCGATCGAGGCCGCGGCGCACGGTACGGTCATGAGAAGCGCGAGCTGGATGCCGCGCGCCTGGGCCGATGCCGCGCCCCTCTCATCTCCGGCGGCGAGCCGGCGCGACATCTCCGGCAGGAGCACGGTACCGACGGCGATGCCGACCACGCCGATCGGAAGCTGATTGATGCGGTCGGCGTAATACAGCGCCGAGAGCGCGCCAGTCGGAAGGAATGAAGCGATCAGCGTATCGGCGAACAGGGCGAGCTGAACACCGCCAGCGCCGATGACCGCCGGTCCCAAGGCTTTGAGGAACTTGCGCGTGGGCTCGTCGAGCACCGGCTTGCGCAGTCTTACACCGATTCCATGCTTTTCGGCGTCCATGCCGACGAGCAGAACTTGGGCGATGCCGGCGAGAAGAACACCCCAGGCGGCGGCATAACCGGCGTTGGGGAACCAGAAAGCGACAAGAAGTGTCGCCACCATGCAAACGTTGAGCAGGATCGGAGCGCCGGCGGCGGCGGCGAAGCGGCCAGTGGCATTGAGCTCGCCTGAGATCATCGTCTGAACTGAGACGAGGAGAAGCGAGGGGAAGGTGATGCGGGTGAGCGCGACGGCGAGATCGTAACGGATCGGATCGTCGGAGAGGCCTGGCGCAAGCAAGCTCACAACGGCCGGGGTGAACAGGAGGGCAAGCCCAAGCAGCACGAGATTGATGACGAGGAGCGCCGCGGCGATACGGTCGGAGAAGAGCCGCGCAGCTTTGGGGCCGTCCTGCTCAAGCGTGCGTGCATAGGCCGGAACAAAGGCGGCATTGAAGGCACCCTCGGCCAGAATGGCGCGGAAATGATTGGGCAGACGAAAGGCGATGAAGAAGGCATCGGCGATCGGTCCAGCACCGAGGATCGCCGCCATGACCACGTCGCGGATGAAGCCCGTGAGGCGCGAGACGAGCGTAAGCCCGCCGACGGTGGCGATACGTCTGATCATCTCGCGCTGGGAGACCGGCGAACGAAATTGTGGTGCAACTGATCCCCTCCCCGACCCTCCCCGTTCATGAAAGGGAGGGGAAGCCCGCCAATAGTAACAGGCTCCTAGCCCAGCGGGCGCGGCCTGTCTACGCGGCAGCATTGGTCCAGACGCCTCAAGCCGCCGCAAGGCGAAAGATGCCGAAAAAGCTGCCTTTAGCGGGAGGCGAAGCCCGGCACGTCTCGGCCTAGTAGTCGACCTTGACGAGATAGAGACCTTGCGGAGGCGCAACCGGGCCGCAAGCCGTGCGGTCGCGGGCCTCGAGCGCCGCCTTGAGGTCGCCAGCGCTCCAGCTCCCCTCGCCGACGAGCCTGAGCGAGCCCACCATCGAGCGCACCTGATTGTGCAGGAAGGAGCGCGCCTTCGTCTCGATGCGGATGGCCTCGCCGTGGCGGGCGACATCGAGGCGGTCCAGCGTCTTGATCGGCGACTTCGCCTGGCATTCGGTCGAACGGAAGGTGGTGAAGTCGTGATGGCCGACGAGAACTTGTGCCGCTTCGTTCATCGCCTCGGCATCGAGAGCGCGGAACACGCCCCAGGCGCGGTTGCGCTCGAGTGCCAGCGGGGCGCGGCGGTCGATGATGCGATAGAGATAATGGCGCGCCGTCGCCGACAGCCGGGCATCGAAGTCCTCAGAGGTGCGTTCGCAAATGAGCACGCTGACCGGATCGGGCCTAAGCTGCGCGTTCAGCGCGTCGCGAATCTTGTCGGGCTCCCAGTCCTTGATGAGATCCATGTGAGCGACCTGGCCCTGCGCATGGACGCCAGCATCAGTCCGCCCGGCGCCGCGCGGCACCGTATCCTCGCCGGAGAAGGCATGAATCGCCTCGGCGAGGCGCCCCTGTACCGAGCGGCCGTTCTCCTGCACCTGCCAGCCGACGAAGGGCGTGCCGTCATATTCGAGGATGAGTTTGTAACGTGGCATGGCGGTTATGCGAGAAGCGTGCCCGGGCTGAGCGTGACGCCACGCAGGAAGTCGGAGGCACTCATCGGCTTCTTGCCTGCGCGCTGGACCTCGGTGAGGCGCACCGCGCCTTCGCCGCAAGCGACGGTCAAGTTCTCGTCGAGGAGCATGCCCGGCATTCCCGCTCCCGGCACGATGACCGAGCGCAAGGCTTTGATCCGCTCGCGTTTGCCGTTGAGCGCGACCTCGAACCAGGCCCCCGGATGAGGCGAGAGGCCTCTGATGCGGTCATTCACGTCGCGCGCAAGCAGCCGCCAATTGATGCGGGTCTCTTTCGGATCGAGCTTGGGCGCATAGGTCGCAGCCTCGTCGTGCTGCGGGCGGCAGGTGAGGTTCCCCTCCCCTAGCCTTTGCAGCGCGCTCACCATCAGGCGGGCGCCAAGCGTGGCGAGCCGGTCGTGCAACTCACCGGCTGTCTCCTCGGGGCCGATGGCGACGCGTGCCTCTAGGCAGACGGGGCCCGCATCGAGTCCTTCGGTCAGGCGCATGATCGACACACCCGTCTCGCGGTCGCCGGCCATGATGGCCCGGTTGATGGGAGCGGCGCCGCGCCAGTGCGGCAGGAGCGAGGCATGCACGTTGAAGCAACCAAAGCGCGGCGCTTCGAGAATGGCTTTGGGCAGGATGAGACCATAAGCGATGACGACTGCCGCATCGGCGTCAAGGGCACGGAAGCGCTCCTGCTCCTCTGCGCTTTTCAGCCGCTCGGGGGTCGCGACCGTGAGCCCCGCCGCCTCGGCCGCCTGATGGACAGGAGATTTGCGCAAGGCCATGCCCCGGCCCGCCGCGCGCGGCGGCTGGGTATAGACGGCAACGACCTCGTGACCGGCATCGAGGATCGCGCGAAGGGTCGGCACAGCGAAATCCGGCGTGCCCATGAAGATGATGCGCATGGGCCCGCCTCTTAGGCCGCTTATGATGCGAAGGGAAGCGCTAGAGAGCGCCGGCGCGCTTCTGCTTGGTGAATTTGCGCACCACCATGTCGCGCTTCAGTCGCGACAGATAGTCTATGAACAAGATCCCATTCAGGTGGTCGATCTCGTGCTGGACGAGAGTCGACCAGATGCCCTCCAGCTCAACCTCGTTCGTCTTGCCTTCGCGGTCGATATAGGCGACGCGCGTCCTGGCGGGCCGCTCGATCTCGGCGGTGAAATCGGGGATGGAGAGGCAGCCCTCGTCATGCAGCCGCATCTCCTCAGACCGCGAGAGAATCTCGGGGTTCACCATGATGAGCGGAGTCTTGGGCGCTTCGTCCTTGGCCGGATCCATGACGATCAGCCGCCGCGACACACCGATCTGCGGCGCGGCGAGCCCGATGCCCGGCGCGTCGTACATGGTCTCCAGCATGTCGTCCATGAGACGGCGCAGCTCGGCGTCAACGCGCTCGATGGGCTTAGCCTTCGTGCGGAGGACAGGCTCTGGGAGGGTGAGGATCGGGTGGATGGCCATTTGAGTGGCTGAGATAGGATTGCGGCGCTCTCGGGTCAATATGTTCCTGTTTTGGTCTAGCCGGCTCGCGAATCGGTTTATCTTGGCCGGATGGCCTTGGAGCCCATCAGACTTGGGAGCGTCACGCTCGATCCGGTCATCGTCTTGCTGGTGCTCGCAGGACTTGCCGTGCTCGCGCTTCTGGCGCTCGCCGTCACGCTGATCATGCACATGAAGGGGCGGCGGCGCGAGGCAGGCGCGCAAGCGGCTGAGATTGCCGAGCTCAAAGGGCGCTTGCAGAGCTTTGCCGAGATCAGCGTCGCGCGCCAGGGCGATATCGCACGCGCCGTCAACGAGCGGCTCGATCGCATGAGCCATCGCGTCGGCTCGGACCTCAACGAGACGTCACGCAAGACGAATGAGTCAATCTCGAAGCTGCATGAGCGGCTGGCGGTGATCGACACGGCGCAGAAAAACCTGACCGACCTCTCGACCAACATGGTGAGCTTGCAAGAGATCCTCGCCAACAAGCAGGCGCGCGGTGCTTTCGGCCAGATGCGCATGGAGTCCATCATCATGGACGGTCTGCCGAAGGGCGCCTACTCGTTCCAGCCGACGCTGTCGAACGGCAAGCGGCCTGACTGCCTGTTGCACATGCCGAACACACGTGCCGGCGTGGTAATCGACGCCAAGTTTCCGCTTGAGGGCTTCGAGGCGTTCCGCACCGCGCGGCGCGACGATGAGCGCAAAGAGGCGGCGCGGCGCGTACGTGTCGATGTCGTCCGCCACGTCGAGGCGATGGCCGAGCGCTATTTCCTCCCCGGCGAGACGCAAGACACTGCCATCCTGTTCGTGCCGTCGGAGGCGATCTATGCCGACCTCGCCGAGCATTTCTCCGACCTAGTGCAGAAGGCGCATCGCTCACGCATCGTGATGTCATCGCCCAACATGCTGATGCTCGCGGTGCAGACGATGCAGGCGATCCTGAAAGACGTGAAGATGCGCGAGCAAGCGCATCTCATTCAGCGCGAGGTGGTGCATCTGATGGAGGACACAGGGCGCTTGCGCGAGCGCGTGCTCGATCTCCAGCGTCATTTCGGCCAGGCTAACGCCGACATCGAGAAAATCCTCACCTCCTCTGACCGCATCGCGGCGCGCGGGCGCAAGATCGAGACCTTGGAGTTCGAAGAGCAGGCGGCCGCCCCGGTCGAGCATCACGGCAACAGTGCAATGGCGCCCTCGCCCGGCGCCTCAGCGCTTCGCGCTGCCGTACCTCCCTCTCCCACGAGGGGAGAGGGAGATGAGCGGCGACGGAACGGCGGCCCGCGCGTGATCCGTCAGCCTGACCTTCTCGCCAAAGAGCCATGATAACGCCTCTACCGCTTTGGCAGGGCATCGTGCTCAATCAAATGCTGGTCGGCGCCGCGGCGAGCCTCGTCAACCTCGTCATCCATGCCGTGCTGCTCGGAGTCGTGGTATGGACCGTGCGCAGCCTGGCGAAGAGAGACAGTTTCGTCCCCGGCTTCGTGCAATACACCCTCGTCATCGTCGCAACCGGCACACTGCTCATGGCCGGACATTTCGTCGAGGTGATGGTGTGGGCGATCACCTATGGCTTGGTCGGCGTCGGACCGGCCAGCGTCCAGCTCGTCTATCTTGCTTTCGATAACTACACGACACTCGGCTATTCCGAGCTGGTGGCGCCGGAGCAATGGCGCCTGCTCCGGCCGATGACGGCATTGAACGGCATCATGCTGATCGGCTGGTCCACTGCGGTGATCATCGAGATCCTGCGCCGCGGCGGCGCGGAGTCTTCTTCTTAGCGGCGGCGGCGCGCTTCTTGGCCGCGCGCTTGCGCGCAGCCTGCTCGCCCTTCTCGCCCCAGCGCATGCCTTCGAGCTTCATGCCGTCGGGATCGAGGAAGAACACGGCATAATAGTCGTCATAATATTCACCGGCCGGATCGACGATGGTGGCGCTCGTCTTTTCGAGATAGGCCTGAAGCGCATCGACGTCCTTCCGGCTGCGCAAGCGGAAGGCGTAGTGGTGAAAGCCGATATCGCCTTTGCGGTACTTATGCTTCTTCCCCTCCGCGTCGGCGGCAGCGATCCAGAACAGAGTCTTGCCGTTCGCCCAGCCCATCATGCTGCCCGGATATTCGGCTTCGACGCCGAAGCCCAAGAACTCCATAAGCGGGGCATAGAAGGCCTTGGACTTCTCGAAATCGCCGACGCTGACCACGAGGTGGTCGATCCCAGTGACGCGCACCATAAGTTACTCCCTTGTCATGCCCGCGCAGGCAGGCATCCAGTAATCCCAATCCTTTGTGACTTAACTCTCATCAGGGGTTACTGGATCGCCGGGTCAAGCCCGGCGATGACGAAGATCATAGACAAATGACGCGAACGCCGCGGCCTGCTATCAAGCTGCCGATGACGGCGGCAGAGGGAACGCAAAAGCCCGGTTTTGGCGAGAGGATGGCACGCGCGGCCGCCGTCTTTCTCGACCCGCGCGTGCTCATCATCCTTCTGCTCGGGTTTTCCTCCGGGCTGCCGCTCGCGCTCTCAGGCTCGACACTGCTCCTGTGGATGAAGGATGTCGGCGTCGATCTCGGAACGATCGGCCTCTTCTCCCTCGTCGGCGTCCCCTACACCATCAAGTTCCTATGGGCGCCGATCGTCGATGCCTTCGAGGTGCCGATCTTGGGCCGCTTGCTTGGGCATCGGCGGGGTTGGCTCGTCTTCTCGCAGATTCTGTTGATGGCGGCGATCGTCTCGCTCGGGGTGCAGGATCCGCTTCAGTCGCCGTGGATGGTGGCGCTCGCGGCGGTGATCGTCGCCACCGCATCGGCCACGCAAGACATCGTCATCGATGCGTTCCGCGTCGAATATCTGCCACCCGAGAACCAGGCGGCCGGCATGGCCTATTTCGTCGCCGCCTATCGCATCGGCATGCTGGTGTCGACCGCGGGCGCCGTCGCGCTTGTCGCCTATTTCGAGCATATCGGCATCGACCGCAGTCTGGTCTGGGCCTATGGCTATGCGGTCATGGCGGCGTTCGTCGTGATCGGCATGGTGGCGGCGCTGCTCGCCAAGGAACCGCGCGAGAAGGAGCGCGAGGCGGAGGCCGAGGCCTCAGGAGAGCGCGGAGGCAATCCCCTGTTCCGCTTCTTCCGCGCAGCCTACGCGGCATTTGCCGATTTCTTCTCCAAGCGCGATGCGCTGCTCATCCTCGTGTTCGTCGTGCTGTTCAAGCTGACCGATACCTTCGCCGGCGTCATGACCGGACCGTTCGTGCTCGATATCGGCTTCGACAAAGCGAGCTATGCCGCAATCGTCAAAGGCGTCGGCCTGATCGCTTCGCTGCTCGGCGGGGTTGCCGGCGGCCTGCTCGCTCGTGCCATGCCGATGAGCCGCGCGCTGCTCGTCGCAGGGGTTCTGCAAGCGCTTGCCAATTTCACCTTCTCCTGGCTTGCCTGGCTCGGCGTCAACCATCTCGGGCTCGCCATCGCCATCTCGACGGAGAACTTCACCAGCGCGATCGGGACAGTGGTGTTCGTGGCCTATCTCTCGGCGCTGTGCACGAGCCCGGCGCACACAGCGACGCAATTTGCGTTGCTGACCGCGCTCGCCTCGTTCGGCCGCACCACGCTTTCCTCCATCACCGGCTATATGGCCGAGGCCACGGGCTGGATCTGGTTCTTCGCGCTGTGCGCAGCGGCGGCGATCCCGGGCCTATTGCTGCTCTGGCTTTTGATCAAGCGCGGCGACTTTGCCGAGATCGAAGCGCGCGAACACGCCGCCAATTCCGCGTGAGGCGCGGCGGCGCGGCCGATCAACGCGAGGGACTTTCGCCGCACGTACCCTTGGCGCGGAGAACTCAAACCTGCACCGAAATCACATCGCCTTGCGCGATTTGACGGCGGCGGCGAGCGTGCCCTCGTCGAGATAATCGAGCTCGCCGCCGATCGGCACGCCATGCGCAAGGCGCGAGACGGTGACGTTGCAGGGGGCGAGCTGGTCCATCAGGTAATGCGCGGTCGATTGACCCTCGACGGTCGCGTTCAGCGCGAGCAGCACCTCCTTCACGGCGGGATCGCGCGCGCGCTCGATCAGCTTGGCGATGGTGAGGTCCTCGGGGCCGACGCCGTCGAGCGGTGACAGCGTGCCGCCGAGAACATGATAGAGCCCGTTCAGCACGCCGGCGCGCTCGAGCGCCCAGAGATCGCCGACCTCCTCGACTACGCAGATGAGCGAGCGGTCGCGCGCGGAATCGCGGCAGAGTGTGCACGGACTTTGCGTGTCAATATTGCCGCAAGTCTCGCAGGTAAGGATGGTGTCGCGCGTCTCGGCGAGCGCGGCGGCAAGGGGGCTGAGAAGTTGCTCCTTCTTCTTGACGAGAGCGAGTGCGGCGCGGCGCGCCGAGCGGGGTCCGAGCCCCGGCAGCCGCGCGAGCAGCTGGATCAGCCGCTCGATCTCAGGCCCTGCCGCGACTTTCGCCATCAAAACAGCTTGAGGCCGGGAGGAAGCGGCAGGCCGCCCGTGAGCGCCTTCATCTTGTCCTTCATCGCCTCCTCGACCTTGGTCTTGGCGTCGGCATGCGCTGCGACGATCAGGTCCTCCAGGATCTCGGCCTCCTCCGGCTTGACCAGGGAAGGATCGATCTTGACGCCGGCCATGTCGCCTTTGCCGTTCAGAGTGACCGTGACCATGCCGCCGCCTGAGCGGCCCTCGACGGTCGTGCGCTCCATCTCGGCCTGCATTTCGGCCATGCGGCCTTGCAGCTCCTGCGCCTGCTTCATCATCTGGGTGAAGTTCTTCATCGGCTCGTCCCGTCCTCTCTCAATTCGTCCGACTCCTCGCCCGGCTCATCGTCTTGCTGCGGCGCTGCGGTCGGTCTCACCGCGGCGATGCGGGCGTCGGGGAAGTGTTGCAGCACCTCCTTGACCTTCGGGTGCTCGCGAATCTTGTCGATCTCGCGCGCGGCCTGATCGCGGCGCTGGGCACCGAGCGGCTCGGCGCCGGGCTCATCGCTCACGGCCACGATCCATACGCGTCCGGTCCAGGTCTTGAGCTTCCGCATCAGCTCCTGGGTCAGGTCCTTAGCGGCCTGCGGCAGCGGATTGAGCTCGATATTGCCCGGCTTGAAATGGACGAGCCGCACCTGCTCGAGCAGAGCGTGTTTCAGCTTGAGGTCGCGCTTGGCTTCGGCGAGCGCCACCACGCCCTCGAAGCTTCGCAGCTCTTGCGATGGAGCCGGCTCAGGAGGCGGTGCCGGATTTTCAGATTCCGCTGCCACAGGCGGAGGTGAAGCGGGGCGCGACGGTTGCGCCGCGGCCTCCGTCGGGGCGGCTTTACGCGCGGGCTTCGGCATAGGCCCTGCAGGGGCTGGCACCTTGGTGCTTGCGCCCGAGCCGTCACGGAGCTGACGAGTAAGCTCTGACGGTGGCGGCAGGTCTGCGGCATAAGCGAGCCTGACCAGGACCATGTCTGCCGCCGCAAGCGGGCGCGGGCTTGCGCGCACCTCGTCATGTCCCTTGAGCAGCATCTGCCAAGCGCGTGCAAGCGAGGACATCGGCAGCCGCGCGGCGAGATCGGCGGCGCGGGCGCGCTCGGCCTCGCTCGCAGCGGGGTCAGCACTTCCCTCGCCGGCTGCCTTGACCAAGGTCACGGCATGGACCGCATCGGCAAGGTCGGCGATGATCTGGCCGGGCTCGGCACCATCGCGATTGAGTTGCGCGAGCTGCTCAAGGGCCGTACCGGCCTCGCCCTTCAACACCGTCTCGAGGAGGTCGAAGATGCGGGTGCGGTCGGCGAGGCCGAGCAACCCGCGCACGGCATCGGTCTCGACTTTGTTGTCGCCGAAGGCGATGGCGCGATCGAGGATCGAGAGCGCATCGCGGACCGAGCCCTCAGCGGCGCGAGCGATGAGCGCGAGCGCGGGCGTCTCGGCGGCGGCGCCTTCTTGCGCGGTGACATGCGCGAGATGCTCGATGAGCTCGGCGCTCTCGATGCGCTTCAAGTCGAAGCGCTGGCAGCGCGAGAGCACCGTCACCGGTACTTTGCGCACTTCGGTAGTGGCGAAGATGAACTTCACATGCTCCGGAGGCTCTTCCAACGTCTTCAGCAGACCGTTGAAGGCCTGCTTGGAGAGCATGTGCACCTCGTCGATGATGTAGACCTTGTAGCGTGCGGTGTTGGGCTTGTAGTGCGCGCTGTCGATCAGCTCGCGGATGTCGTCGATGCCGGTGTGCGAGGCCGCATCCATCTCGACCACGTCGAGATGGCGGCTCTCGAGGATGGCGCGGCAATGGGCGCCCTCACCTTCGATGTCGAGCGTGGGGCCGCTCACGCCGGACGCCTCGTAATTGAGGGCACGGGCGATGAGACGCGCGGTCGTGGTCTTGCCCACGCCGCGGACGCCGGTCAGCATGTAGGCTTGCGCGATACGCCCGGCTGCAAACGCGTTGCGCAACGTGCGCACCATCGCCTCCTGGCCGATCAGCTCGGCAAAGACTCTCGGCCGGTATTTGCGTGCGAGCGCCGCGTGACTAACGCCGGCAGCCGATGAGGAACCTGCAGCCGTCCCGACGGCCGCACCGTCTGTCGTCTTAGGTGGTTTCCTGGCTTCGGCCATGGAAGGACAAGACTTTCAACGCAAAACCCTTGCTGCTAAGGGGCGCAAGGGTGAACCCCAGACAACGCACTATAACGCTTTGAGGCAGGTGGGAGGCTGGACGAGCAACCCGCGAAACGCTCGTTAGGGCTGCTTCCTTCCGGACCTGACCCGGTTGGCGAGGCACGCGCCTGCTGCCAACCTCCCAAGATAGTATATCGGGGATCGGGGCGCTCAAGGCAACCACTCTAAGCCGCGCGAAACTGCCCCTCGAGTCCGCCCGCCTGCCAATAGAGATAAAGCAGAACGAGCAGCCAGATGGCGATGAAGCCGTCCGAGAAGATCATCAAGAAGTTGTAGGGCGCGTAGTTGCCGTGCTCCACGGTCTGGTGGATGTGCCCGTAGGTGGCACCGAGCATGAAGAGCGACCAGCCGAGCCCCGTGGCGAGCCAGAATGTGCCTCCGATCCAGATGCAGAGAAAACCGAGCACGCCCCAGGCGCCGTCATGAATGCCGACCTCGAACTGAAATGGACTGCCCGGCGCCCAGCCGATGGCCTTCGCTGTCTCATCGGGGAAGAAGATGTGCGGGATGAACCCGAACAGGAAACCCATGACGCCGACGTCGATCACGAGCGCATAGATCAGAAGGATATGCAGGACGCGGAGCTTCGTTCGCGGAACTTTGCTGAAATAGAGGTGCGCGAGTGGGATCAACACGCTCAAGACCGCAATCGCTATGCCGATCATCGGGGCGTCCTCCTAAGCCGTGGGTGCCGGGAGGATATGCGATTCGCGGTCGATGGCCTTCGTGGCGTGGGGCCAGCCGAAGATCAATCGATGTGCCGCGGGCGCCCGCACCGAAGTGCGAGCGCCGCGAATTGATGCTCATCGGCCTAGGCGCAATTGCCCGGAACATCGATGTGGTAGTAGTCGCAAGGCATCCAATCGTCGACTGGAGCCTGGGCGCGCCCGGTCATCGTGCTATGACGCTGAGAATTGTGCTGGCCGCGCAGCAATTCGGCTTTGCCGCTCGATGCCGCGGCCGGAGCCGCAAGAATCGTGGCGAGGGCGAGGGCGAGAAGAAGTCTGTTCATTTCGGGTCTCCTTGGCTTTCTGCCCAGGACCATCCTGAGCATGGCAGGGAGATGGGCAGCAGTGACCATTCGTTCCAATTGATAATTGTGCTTGGAACCATCGCCAATAGCGATAAGTCAGCCAATGCCTCGCGAAGCCTCAAGCCTCCGAGGTCTTGAGCTTTGCGCGGAAGGAGCTCGCAGGATAAGTGCCGAGCACGGTCACCTCGCTTGAGAAGAAGTGCAACTCCTCCATGGCGAGGGCGACGGGCCTCTCCTCGGGATGGCCTTCGATGTCGGCATAGAACATGGTGGCGTTGAACGAGCCTTCGAGCTGATAGGATTCGAGCTTGGTCATGTTCACGCCGTTGGTAGCGAAACCGCCGAGCGCCTTGTACAGTGCGGCAGGAACGTTGCGTACGCGGAACACGAAACTGGTCACCACAGGTCCATCGCTCTTAGGAACGCGAACGGGCTTGGCGGCCAGCACGACGAAGCGCGTGGTGTTGTGCTCAGCGTCCTCGATATCGGCGCGTGCGATCTTAAGACCGTAAATCTCGGCAGCGAGGCTCGAGGCGATCGCGGCGCGGGTGCGGTCGCCAAGCTCGCGCAAGTGACGGGCGGCGCCTGCCGTATCGGCTTCGACCACGGGCCTCAGCTTCAGTGCCGCGATCACCTTGCGGCATTGGCCAAGCGCCATGGTGTGGCTGTGCACGGTCTTGAGCTCCGAGAGCTTGACGCCGGGAAGCGTGAGCAACTGATGGCGCACGCGCTCAAAATGCTCGCCGACGATGAAGAGCCCCGAATGCGGCAGGAGGTGATGAATGTCGGCGACGCGTCCCGCCACCGAATTCTCGATGGGGATCATGGCGAGCTTGGCAGCGCCCGTCTTCACCGCGGCAAGCGCATCCTCGAAGGTGGCACATGGAAGCGCCTCCATCTTGGGGTAGGCGTCACTCGCAGCCAGATGCGAATTGGCGCCGGGTTCGCCTTGAAAGGCGATTCTATTTGAGCGCGATGGCGACATGGGGCTTAGGGGTTCGCGTACGGAAATCAGCGGCGGGATGGGATAAGCCGACGCGCCCGCTCGAGGTCGTGCGGAGTATCGACACCGAGCGGGACAGTGTCAACGAGGCCGACATGGATACGCATGCCGGCTTCGAGCGCACGGAGCTGCTCGAGCTTCTCGCGCAGTTCGAGCGGGGACGGGGGCAGCGACACGAAGTGCTTCAGCGCCTGGCGGCGGTAGGCGTAGATGCCGATGTGATGGAAGAGCGGCCCCTCGCCAAAAGGAGCCGTCGCGCGGGTGAAATAGAGGGCCCGGAGCACCCCTCCCCCTTTCAAGGGCGTGCCAACGACCTTGACCACGTTGGGATCGGTTCTCTCCTCCTCCCGCACAATCTCGGCGGCAATGGTGCTGATATCGGCGTCGTGGGCGTGGAGCGCGGCGAGACAGCTCCGCACCAGAAACGGATCGAGCGTCGGTAGATCCCCTTGCAGATTAACGATGATGGAGATATCGCCCTTGGGATCGATCGTCTCGATGGCCTCGAACACGCGATCGGACCCGCTTGGATGATCTGCTCGTGTTATCAATGCGTTACCCCCTGCCAGCAGGACCGCTTGACGCACCGCCTCCGAGTCGGTTGCAACCACAACCTGGCCGCACTCGGCCTCGATCGCCCGGCGCCAGACGTGCACAATCATCGGATCACCGCCGATATCGGCGAGGGGCTTGTCAGGCAACCTGGTCGCTTTCAATCTTGCCGGGATGACGATAAGGCAGTCGGCCATGGCGTGGGTCCGTTAAGCGCGGGAAATTTTCCTAGGCCAGACCCGGAGCTAAGGCAATTGTCTGAGTTGCAACAGGCTCATACGCCCTATAGTCTCGCGCCGCGTCGCAAGAGCTGCTCAAGCAGACTTGCTCTGGGGGGATTGGGATCATGAAGTATTACCGCTTTAATCAGATCGCCATGGCAGTGCTCGGGGCGCTGCTGCTGTTTTTTGGGGCGAGAACTCTCATCCACATCATGTTCGAGGAACATGAGGAGACGCCTGGCTACGAAGTTCCGGGCACCGAGGCCGAGAAGCCAGGCGAACAGAAGCCAGCGGGCGATAATCTTGCGGCGCTTCTGGCTAAAGGCAGCGAAAAACAGGGCGAAGAGGTCGCGAAGAAATGCGGGCTCTGCCACAACTTCGAAAAAGGCGGCCCGAACATGATCGGCCCCAACCTTTACGGCGTGCTCGGCCGCAAGGTCGCGAGCCATGAAGGCTACGATTATTCCGATGCGCTGAAGGCGAAGGGCGGCACTTGGGACTACGAGTCGATCGACAAGATGATCACCAATCCGGGCGAATACGTGCCGGGAACCAAGATGGCCATATTCCCCGGCCTTCCTGACGCTCAGGAACGCGCCGACGTGCTCCTCTTCCTGCGCACCAAAAACGACAATCCCCCGCCTCTGCCTGAGGTCACGGCACCGGCGCCTGGCGGTGAGGCGACGACTCCCGCTGCGCCTGCGGCCGGGAACGATTTCATGGCAGCGCTCGCCACCGCAGACCCGAAGGCGGGCGAGGCCGACGTCGCGCTGTGCAAGGTGTGCCACACCTTCAACAAGGGCGGCTCCACTCTGGTCGGTCCCAATCTCTACGGCGTGGTCGGGCGCAAGATCGCCTCGGTCGAGGGCTTCAACTACACGCCCGGGCTCAAGGCGCATGAAGGCGATTGGACCTTCGACAAGCTTGATGAGTGGCTCACCAATCCGGCGGCGTTCGCTCCGGGCACGATGATGGCGTTCCCCGGCATCCCCGATGTCAAGAAGCGAGCCGACGTGATCGCCTATCTCAATTCGAACAGCGACAGCCCGTTGCCGATTCCGAAGCCCGGTGCGGG
>JBLMXO010000364.1:0-6709 GCA_050257815.1 Actinomycetota bacterium | reverse complement strand
TCATCTCGACGGCGCGACCATCGAGGCGCCGATCGATGGCCGCGTGCGTGGGATCGTGCGCGATTCTACGCGCGTGCCGGAGCGGGCGAAGCTGATCGAAATCGATCCGCGCGGGAGGCGGTCGCAATGGACGGGGATCGACGAGCGCGGCCGCGCATCGCCGTCGCCGCGGTCAAGGCCATCAAGCGATACGCGGCAGAGAGCGCGAGACTCGAGGCCCTGATCGGACCGTATCGGGCTTGAGAGAAGGAGCGTGAGGAAATGGCGAGGGTGATCTTCTACGAGAAGCCGGGTTGCGGCGGGAATGCGCGGCAAAAGGCGCTGCTCATCGCCTCAGGCCATGAGCTCGACGTCCGCAATCTCCTCGCCGAGCCGTGGACCGCTTCGCGTTTGCGCCCCTATTTCGGGTCGAAGCCGGTCAGGGATTGGTTCAATGCCTCGTCCCCGCGCGTGAAGTCGGGTGAGATCAGACCCGAAGCGCTGAGCGAAGAGGCGGCGCTCGCGCTGATGGTCGCCGACCCGCTCCTCATCAGGCATCCATTGATGCAAGTCGGCGCGCGGCGGGAGGCCGGGTTCGACCAAGCGGTGGTCGATGCCTGGATCAGTCTTGCCCCGACGCCGAGTCCGGTGACCGATACGTGTCTCAAGCACGCCGCCCCCGTCCGTAGCAGAGGCATGCAAGACAGCGGGGGCATGAGTTCAAGGCCGCTGGGGAGGAGAGCATGACTGCAAGCGCCGAGCATTTGACCACGCGGAGGATCGCGGCGCTGCAAGGCGCAGAAAGCGCGCACATCCAAGCGCTGCTTGCCAATTTCGCGCTGCTCACCATGCGCCAGGGCTATCATGTCGTTGGCGTGGTGGAGATAAGGGCGCCGGGGCCTGCGGGTGGGTGCCGGCGGCTTGCGCTCCGTGACCTTGCAAACGGTGCCGTGACCTCGATCTCGCAGGATCTTGGCCCCGGCTCATCCGCCTGCAATCTCGACGCCGGGGCTCTAGCGCAAGCCTGCGGGCGTGTGGAAACGTGCGATTGCGGCAGGCGCCGATCTCGTCATCTTGAGCAAGTTCGGCAAGCAAGAGGCCGAGCGTGGAGGGCTCGTCGATGCGTTCCGCGCTGCGGTAGTCTCAGGCGTGCCCATTCTCACCACCGTTTCGCCCGCGATGACTGAGGCTTGGCACCGGTTCGCCGGGCCGCTATCAGAGCTTCTGCCGGCAGAGGCCGGGCGAATCGAGGCCTGGTGGGAGGGGACCCGCACTAGGCCTTGCCTGCGCGCCGCCGGATAGGCACTCTCCACTGGCTGAGGCTAGCGCCCGGGCAGCGGCGCATGGAGACGGCGGTGACTTCGCGAACGTCACGGTTGGATGTGGTCGTGAGCTTTGCCAATGGCGGGTCTCTTACGCCTGACGATATCGCGCTGATCGATGCCATCCGTGCCGAGCGCTCCATCCTCGGCGCGAGCCGGGCGACCGGGGTCTCCTATCGTAAATGCTGGCTGATGGTGGATGCCCTGAACCGTACCTTCGAGACGCCGGTCTTCGCGACATTTCCAGGCCGGCGGGGCAGCGGCGCTGAGCTGACCGATTTCGGCGCGAGACTGGTTGCGCTTTACCGGTCGATGGAGCGAAGGGCGCGAAGCTCGAGCGCGCAAGGGCTCGCCGAGCTTACCGCTTCGCTTGATCCCGCTTATCGCCCAAGGGCCAACGCCGAGGCTCAGGAAGGCGATCAGGCTGAACCGCGTCCTTTCCGATCGCGACGGTCTTGATCATCGCCCAGGCCCGAAGCCCAGTCTCGAGGCCGAGCCGCTCGACCGACTCGGTGGTCACCAGAGAATCGAGGCGGGTCGATCCGAGATCGAAGGTCACACGTACATAAGGAAGGGCAAGCGGCTCGATAGCGACGATCGTGCCCGGCAAGCGATTGGTGATCGATACGTCCATGGGACGTGCCAGCGCGATCGACACGTCACGCGCATAGATCGTTACCTTGACACCGGAATCGACGGGGACCGCGACCAGTGGTACGCGCAACTCCCCGTCAGCGAAATAGAGCGTCGAGAGCCCGTGGACCTCATCGTGGCGGAGAACCCGCGCATTCAGCGTCGTGGCGAATGACGGAGTCTTTGCCGCGACGCTCTTGGCCGGTCTTGCGCTCCTCGACTGTTCCGTGCTCAAGCGCGCGCCTCGCAGCAAGGAACTCGCATTTCCCAAAGAGCAACCATTGAAATCGAGCCTATTTGGCAAGGTGCTATATCGCAAGCGATATAGAAAGCACTCGGCAAGGTCCACTCTCCATGCTTCAAGGAACGCTCATGAAGATTTCTGCACGCAACGCACGTCCGGGCAAGATCGTTGATATCAAGAAGGGTGCCACCACCGCCCATGTACGCATCGACGTGAACGGCACCATTGTGACCGCCTCGATCACCAACGAGTCGGTGGAGGAGCTTGGGATAAAGGTCGCCGACAAGGTTCACGCGGTGATCAAATCATTCGACGTGATGGTCGCCGTTCCTTAAGGCTGCGGCCCTGATCTAGATCAGGCTCTTGGCATAGAGGTCGGTGCGGCGATCGCGGAAGAAGCCCCACTCGGCGCGATAGCGCTCGGCTGCCGCAAGGTCGAAACTTCCCATCAGCACGCCTTCCTCGTTCTCGCCGAAGCTTGCGACGATCTCGCCCCGGTGGTCGGCCATGAAGGAGTGGCCGTAATAGGTCTGGGCCACGCCGTCGTTCTCCTCTCGTCCGACGCGGTTTGCCGCAATGATTGGAACGGCATTGGCGACGGCGTGGCCTTGCATCACGCGCTGCCATTGCTTGTGGGTGTCGAGAGTAAGGTCATAAGGCTCCGATCCGATGGCCGTCGGGTAAAGCAAAAGCTCTGCCCCTTGCAGCATCATGGCGCGTGCGGCTTCCGGGTACCATTGGTCCCAGCAAATGCCGACCCCGATCACGCCGCGCTTCGTCCTCCAGGCCTTGAAGCCCGTGTCGCCGGGACGAAAATAGTACTTCTCCTGATAGCCTGGGCCGTCCGGGATGTGGCTCTTGCGATAGATGCCGAGGATCTCGCCACCGGCATCGGCGATCGCCACACTGTTGTAATAGCGCGGGCCCTCTTGCTCGAAGAAGGAGATGGGGATGACGATGTCGAGTTCCTGCGCGAGCTTCTGGAGCGCGTGCACGGAAGGGTGTTCGCGCAGCGGATATGCAGTCGCGAACCATTTCGGATCCTGTCGCGTCGGGAAGTAGATGCTCTGGAACAGCTCCGACGGGAGCACGATCTCGGCGCCTTGCTTGGCCGCATCACGCGCCAGCTCAACGGTCTTGGCGATATTTGCCGCCATATCGTGACCGAAGGAGGTTTGAAGCGCGGCGACAGTCACCTTGCGCTCGCTCATCACGAAGGTTCCTGTTGCGTGATGCAGTGAAACGATCCCCCGCCAGACATGCCTGAGCCAAGCAATCCATGCGAGGTGAGGCCGACAACTTTTCGGGTGGGGAAAAGAGCCTGCAACGCTTCAAGTGCGCGCGGCGCGGACGGCGTGCCGTAGACCGGTACTACGACGATGCCGTTGGCGATGAGGAAATTCATGTGCGAGGCGGGTAGGGTATTTCCTGCGGCGTTGGCGACGAGGCCCGGGCTCGGGATGCGCACGACATCGAGCTTCTCTCCGCGCGCGTCCGTCGCGCTTGCCAGTGTTGCGGCGACAGGCTCGAGTAGCTCGGCATTGGGATCGTCGGCGCCCGACGGCGACTGGCACACGACGCGGCCAGGGCCCACGAAGCGCGCGACATTGTCGATGTGCCCATCAGTATGATCGTGGGCAAGACCGGAATCGAGCCAGATGATCTTACGCGCCCCGAAGGCTTCTCTCAGCGCGGCTTCTGCCTCGGCCTCGCTCCAATCATTGCGGTTTGGGTTCAACAAAGTCTCGCGGGTGGCGAGGAACGTCCCGGCCCCGTCGTGATCGATGGCCCCGCCTTCGAGCACGAAGTCAAATTGCTGTATGGGCGCTCCGGCGAGCTTGGCAACATCGTCGCCGACGGTCTGATCGTCGGGGAGGTCGAATTTGCCGCCCCAGCCATTGTTCATAAACCTGAGGGCGACAACGCCTCCCTCGGTGCGGGCGAAGATCGGCCCCGTGTCGCGCAGCCAGATGTCACCGTAGCGGGCGCGGATCATGTCTACCGCTCGACCGAGTTCTGCCCGCGCCGAGGCTTCCGCCTCCGCACCATTCACCAGGAGGCGCACTTTGTTCGTCGGCGCGAGCGCGCGCACCAGCGCCGCCACGTCGCGGCGCGGCGAAGCGAGGTCTCCGTCCCACTCCTCGGAAGAGGCGGGCCAGGCGGTCCAGATCGCCTTTTGCGGCGTCCATTCCGGCGGGACTCTGATCGATACGTCGGCCAAGACAGCTTTCATGGCGCCTGACATATAGAGAGTGCCATCGAAGCGCAAAGAGGGATTTTGCTTGAAGCGGCAAAATTGCGTTCACGCCAAGGCCAACGGCCATTGCGCCGAGAGATATTCACGGAGCCAGACGCTGTAGCGTTCGGGTGCGGCAAAGATGTCGGCGCGAAGCTCAGCGAGGCTTGCCCAATGATAGTCTTCGGCCTCTGCGGGATCGGGCGTGACCGTCCCGTCATAAATCCCTCTGAACACGTGCACGAGCTCGTGCTCGACCATGCCGTGATCGAGCTCGGCGCGGTAGGTGATGGTGCCAAGGGGGCTCAATTTGCAGGTGAAGCCCATCTCCTCCTCGAGGCGGCGGCGAGCCGCGGCTTCAATGTTCTCGTCCGGCCGTGGATGACCACAGCAGGCATTGGTCCATAATCCGCCGGAATGATATTTGCGCGTGGCACGCTTCTGGAGGAGGAGGCGGCCGGCGCTACTCCACACGATCACCGAGAAGGCGCGGTGTAGCGCACCCTTTCGGTGCGTATCGAGCTTTTCCGCCGTGCCGATGATGTGGTCATCGGCATCGACGAGCAAGATCCGCTCTTCATCGTCGCGCATTAGAGTCCCCCATCATTAGTAGGTCTCCGATCCTTTGGAGGAAAGGACGATTTAAAGCCTGCCACGGTTCCGCTACCATCGGTCCTAGAACGAGCGCATTCCATCGGGGAGAGGCATGATTTTCCGGCAACTGTTCGACAGCACCTCCAGCACCTACACCTACCTGCTTGCCAGCCGCCATGGCGGGGAGGCGCTCATCATCGATCCCGTGCTCGAGCGGGTCGATCGTTACGTCCAGCTGTTGCGCGAGCTCGATCTCAAGCTGGTGAAAGCGATCGACACCCATCTTCACGCCGATCACATCACCGGGCTCGAGGCGCTCAGCGAACGCACGCGCTGCATCACAGTGATGGGTGAGCAGAGCAAGGCTGACGTGGTCTCGATGCGGGTGACCGATGGCGACAAGGTCGATATCGAGGGCCTGGGCCTCGAGGCACTCTATACGCCCGGTCACACTGACGATTCCTACAGCTTTATCATGCCGGACCGGGTGTTCACCGGGGATACGCTCCTCATTCGTGGCACTGGCCGCACCGACTTTCAGAACGGCGATGCGCGGGCTCAGTACAACTCGCTGTTTGGGCGCCTGCTCAAGCTGCCAGACGAGACGCTGGTCTATCCCGCCCATGACTATAAAGGCGACACGGTAAGCACCATCGGCGAGGAGAAGGCCTTCAATCCGCGGCTGCAGGTGAAGTCGGCCGACGAATATGCCGACCTGATGAACCATCTCAATCTGCCCAACCCGAAGATGATGGATGTGGCGGTCCCGGCCAACATGCGGATCGGGCTTGCGCAGAACATCGTTGCCGGCAAGGGCTGGGCGCTGAGCGCCGAGGAGGCCAAGGGACTCTTGGGCAACCCAAACATCGCGCTGATCGACCTTCGCGAGACACAGGAGCGCAAGAAGCATGGCGTCATCCCCAGCTCGCTGCATGTGCCCTATCCCGATGTCGCCGATAGCCTAAAGCCCGATGGCTTGCTGCAGCAGCTAGCGACGGCGGCCGGCAAAGAGCTCGTATTCTATTGTGCCTTTGGCGAGCGTTCAGCGATGACGGTGCAGGCGGCACAGGCAGCGGGCCTCACCACCTCCCGCCATATCCACGGCGGGATGCAAGCCTGGCAGAACGCGGAAGGGCCTGTCGCGCGCTAATCCGGCGGCGGCCATGGAGGGTGCGCGAGCGGGCTCGACGAAGCCATGATCTCACTTTAAGAAGCAGGTATGTCTGCGTTTCGTCCTCGAGTATCGATCGTCTTGGTGGCTGGGCTTCTGTCCCTTGCCTCCGCTGCTCCAGCCTTCGCCAACGCCAAGGTGTGCCGCAGCCAGGAGCAGCGCTACGAGCAGATCGAGCGCGGTGCAACCACTCTAGAGATCAACGCAGCCCTCTTCTCGGCGGCCGACAAAGGCTGCATCGACCTTGCCCGTAAGCTGCTCGATCTCGGCGCTTCGCTCGATGCGCGGGACCGGACCGGAGCTAAGCCTCTCGCGCATGCTGCCATGGCGGGCGAGGTCGAGACGGTCACGCTCTTTCTCGACCGGGGCGCGCCGATCGACGCGCAGGACCTCGACGGCTCCTCAGCGTTGTTCAAGGCGGCGGAGAACGGCCGTCTCTCCGTCGTGCAACTTCTCGTCGAGCGTGGCGCGAAGGTGGATCTCTCGGGTCGCAGCGGCATCACCCCGCTTTCGGCAGCGGCCTATATGGG
>JBLMXO010000363.1:0-13887 GCA_050257815.1 Actinomycetota bacterium | reverse complement strand
GGTACAACCGCCACACCAAGATTAATTGGTTAAATGGGGGAAAAAAAAAGGCAAAAAACACCCTTCCCACCCGAAATCAACAGGCAGCGTTAACGTTACCTTACCCCAGAATTTGGCGGATTCTAAAGCCTTAAGGCCGCCGCCATGCGGGCGTCGTGCCCGTAGATGTCGCTAAAGGTCGAGATCGAGCCGTCCTCATTCACCCGCAAGGTGAAATAGGTGATGTAGACCGGGATCTTCTCCTTAAGCGCAATATGCTGGTCGGGACCCCCCTGTATGGCAGAGGCGACCCGCCCGTAACTCCAGCCCTGGTCCTCCTTGAGCAAGGTCGCCGCAAGCTGATCGGGGTTCTGCACCCGCATGCAGCCATGGCTCTCGGCGCGCACCGTCTTGGCGAACAGGCTCTTCTGAGTCGTGTCGTGCATGTACACGTCGTGCTTGTTGGGAAACACGAACTTGACGTTGCCGAGCACGTTGTCGGGGCCAGGCGGCTGATAGATGTTGAGGCTGCGAATATCGATGCGGTTCCAGTCGATCCTTGAGGGGTCGACCTCCCGGCCGCCGATATTGATGCGCAGATTGTGCCGCTCGAGCACGGCGGTGTTCCAGCCGCCGCCGCCGAACCATCCGCCTTCCTCGACGAGGAACGGCCTGATCTCCTCGGTCTTGATCGAGTTCGGCACGTTCCAATAGGGATTGAACACGATCTCCTGCATCTCGTTGGAGAAGATCGGCGTCTGCTTGTCGGGCTTGCCGGCGACCACGCGCGCCGAATGGATGACCTTGTCGTCCTCGACCACGCGCACCATGAACTCGGGGATGTTGACGGTGACGTAGTAGGGGCCCATGTCGTTCGGCAGCCAGCGCCAGCGCTCCATGTTGACGAGGATCTGCTGGATCTTGGGCGAGCCCGCTTGGCGTGCGGGTTGTTCCTGCTGGTTGTTGAGCATCCGCCTGGTGCCCGCGCCCACCATGCCGTCGGGCGCCGCGCCATGGGCGAGCTGGAAGCTCCGCACGGCGTTGTAGACGTCCTTGTCGAACAGATTGGCGTTCGCGCCTGCGTCCACGTTGAGCAGCTTCCTGAGCAGCGCCACCTGCTCGTTCTCGACGCCGAACTTGAGCAGCGGACCGTCCGGGATGACGACCACGTCGGGTTTAGCGGGCTCGGCCGGCTTGCCGCCGCCGCGGAGCTCGAGCAGCTTCTGCCGCAGCGCCTCGAATTGGGGCTGGTCGGGCTGGAAGCTGCGCAGGTAAGCGGCGGGGTCCGAGCGGATGGCGATCGAGCCGAGCACCTCCGATGGGTCGGGGAGATTGAGGGTCGGGTCGAGATTTTCGCTGAGACGCTGCGGGTCGAGCCGTCCGCCTCTCGCATCGTTGGCGTAGTCGAGCACCGCGTAGCTGATCTTCACTTCGGCGTCGGCGAGCCAGTCGGTCGCCTTGGCGTC
The DNA here is from genome assembly GCA_050257815.1 of Actinomycetota bacterium. Lineage (GTDB taxonomy): Bacteria > Pseudomonadota > Alphaproteobacteria > Rhizobiales > Methyloligellaceae > Methyloceanibacter. The sequence continues at coordinate 12,442 of JBLMXO010000363.1, read as the reverse complement.
GAGCGGGTTGAACTCCGCCGGTTTCGGCAGCGTGTAGTCGGACGCCCTCAGCTCGTAATCGTCGGCCTTGGCGATCTCGCCCATGGCCGACTTGGCCCGGTCGTTGAGGCCATTCTCGTCGACCCACAGCAGCGGCTGGTCGGGAACCGAGTAATAGTCGAGAAGCGCGAGCTGCTCGGATTTGCGCGTCGGCGCCTTCTGCGTAAGCTTGCCCTGGACGGCGATGCGGAGCGCCTCTTTTTGGGTGATGAGGTCGGCAGGCCCGTCAGGCTCGGCGGCAAGCGCTGGCAGGCTCAAGGAACATGCCGCAATCAGCCCCAAAAGGATTGGCCTCATAATCTGCTCCCTTGATCTCTTCCCTGCCTGGTCGAGGCAAAAGGATTCGACACCATCCTAACCGATTAAAGGCCAAAACGGCTCAAATTTGGGCTGATTCCACATTAGTTTGCCCCTGTTGCCGATCCGCACCAATTGGCCCTTTTTCTAGGCGAGAGCCAGAATCTCCTCGATGCTGAGATGGCCGGGAACGACGGTGATGGGCACGGGAAAGTGCCCCACATGCCGTCCGCTTACGAGCGTCGTGACGAGCGGTCCTGGACCTGCGGGGTCCTTGGAGGCGCCGAGTACCAAGACGCCGATGTCTTGGTCCTCCTCGACCACCTTCAGGATCTCGGCGGCCTTGTCGCCTTCGCGCACGATTTCCTCCGGCTCGAGATGCTCGAAGCCCATCGCCTTGAGCTTACGGCCGAACAGGCGGAACACGGCGCGCGCCTTGTTGTGCCCCTCCTCGCGCGCGACCTCCTCGATGCCGAGCCAATGCTGGAACTCGACGCCGGGCTCGATCACGTAAAGTAGGGCGAGATGGCCGCCCGTGCGTTGCGCCCGGCTGGCGGCAAAAGCGAGCGCACTCTCGCATTCCGGCGTCTCGTCGACCACCACGAGGAACTTGCGCTTGTGGCCCTCCTGATAGATCTGGCGCTTCTTGCGCGGCTTGGCCGGCGCGTGCGCTGGTGCTTTGGGTTCCTCTGGCTTTTTCGTTTTGGGCATGGCATCGGCGCCGTCAGGCGAGATCGATGGCGTAGCGCTTGAGATCGCTGAGCGAGACGACCTCGAGCGTCGCCTCATGCGTGGCGCCAAGAACGACACGAGGAGCGCTTCCGGCCTCCAAGGCCTCGCGCCAGCGCTGAGCACACAGGCACCAGCGGTCGCCGGGCTTAAGTCCGGGAAAATCGAAATCCGGCTGCGGGGTGGAAAGGTCGTTGCCGCGCGCCTTGGAAAAGGCGAGGAACTCGGCCGTCACCTGAACGCAGACCGTGTGCAAGCCGAGGTCCTCGGGACCAGTATGGCAGCAGCCGGTGCGGAAGAAGCCGGTCAGAGGCCGCTCTGAGCAGCTCTTGAGCGGCTCGCCATAGACGTTCTTCTGACCTTCGAGGGGATTCGCCCGCCGCTCCTGCATGGGGAGCGATATTGCCCGATCCATTGCCGAACGGGAAGTCTTGGCGGGTGAAATTGCGGCAGGCGATCAACTCAGACAGCAGCCATCTCCGCCGAGGTCGACGTCACCTTCGGCGATGGTCGACGGTGTCGGCGGCAAGGCCGGCATGCGCATCTCCTGGTAGCTTTCAGCGGATGGGATTGCGGTCCGGCAGCGGCATGCTCGCCGTGGCGCCTGTGGTGTCGGCCGTCCCCGCCTTGGCAGTCTTGTCGTTCTTGGTTGCGGTCAGCGCCTTCAACTGATCAGGCGTCAGCACCGGAAGCGGCGGTCCCGCATCCTTGGTGGCCAGCGCCGCGAGCGCCGCAGGCGTCGGCTCCGAGTCGGCGGTCGGCGGTGTGAAGCCTCCAGCCGTCAGCACGGTGCCGCATTCCTTGGGGAGCTGGGCCATGGTGAGCGGCGGCTTGCCGACCCAGGGCTTGGTGCTCGGCGGCGCCTGAGCCGTAGCGATCGCGGACTTCTTCAGCATGGCATACCAATTGGTGAGCTCTTGCCCGCAACCGTTGTCGCCGGAAACATCCTTCTGGTTCTCGCAGCTGTCCCAGCCCGGAGGACATTTGAGCCGCACGTGGAAATGATAGTGGTGGTTCCACCACGGCCTGACCTTGCCGAGCCAGGACGTGTCGCTGCCGATCTCCTTGGCATGCTCGCATAGCGCTTTCTTGATCGCGGGATGCACGAAGATGCGGGCAACTTGCGGATAGGACGCCGCCCGCCTGATCAGCTTCATCTGCAACGTGGTGAAAATGGCGGGATCGACATTGAACGGATCCCTGAGCATCGACACCGCGGTCATGTCCTCGCGCTCCTGAGGCGAGAGGATGCGATCGGGCATCGGCGTGAGCCAGATGTCGGCATCGAGGCCAATCTGATGGCTGGTATGACCGGTGAGCATCGGGCCGCCGCGCGGTTGCGACATGTCGCCGATGAGAAGTCCGGGCCAGCCGTCTAACGCGCGCGCGTCGCTTGCCAGACGCTCGAGATAATCGAGGAGCTCCGGCGTCCCCCAATTGCGGTTGCGCGAGAGCCTCATGACCTGCCAGTCGGGACCGTTGATGGGGAGAGAGATGCCGCCGGCCAGGCAGCCTTTGGCGTAAGAGCCGATCGAGCGCGTGGCGAGCGGTGCCGGCGTTGCCGCCGCGCCGAACAGCTCGCGTGCCGGCGGTTGCTTGGGCTGGGCCTTCTTGGGCGCTGCCGTCTTCGTTGGCTTGGGGGTGGCGGCAGGCGTTGCGGCAGCCCTCTTGGCTGGGCCGGTAATGGTCTCCGCGGCGACCGCCCCACAACACAACATGAAGACGAGGCTCAAGATCAGCCGTCGCATCAGCCCTCGACCGGTTTACCGCGTACCCCAAAGTCTTGACCCTAGCACAAATGATGGCGGCAATTTGAGCTTACCGCCCTCAAGTCTGCTTGGCGAACATGAGCCACGTGGCGCATTTGTCACCCCGTTCACGCTGCGTTCAGCCGCAAGCCGTTACATTTCGCCCGATAGCTTGATTCGCAAAAGGCGTGGGGCGACAATTCGAGTGGGCACGCTCCAAGCTCGCGCCTATGGAGGAGGGATCCATGCGCCGATCTGTGCTGCTGGCCGCGCTGTTCTGTCTTGTCGTTGCCGTGCCTAGCCTTGCCGAGGCTGGAATCGTCGCCAGGATCAATCTCTCAACCCAGCGCATGAATGTCTTTGTCGACGGAGTACCGCGCTATAATTGGCCGGTCTCGACCGCGCGGCCCGGGTATCGCACACCGACCGGCACCTTCAGGCCGACCGCCGTGGTGCGGTATCACGCCTCGACTATTTATAGCGGCTCGCCGATGCCATATTCGATCTTCTTCCTGCGCGGTTATGCGATTCATGGCTCCTATGAGACCAAATATCTCGGCCGGCCCGCCTCGCATGGCTGTGTCAGGCTGCATCCGGCGAACGCCGCCGTGCTCTATTCGCTGGTGAAACAGTATGGCACTGGCAACACGCTCATTCAGATCAGCTACTAGGCGAGGGGAGAGGTGACATGACTCTGCTGAAATGGGCGCTGATCTGCCTCGTGATCTCGCTGATCGCGGGCGCGCTCGGCTACACCGGCATGGCGCGCGGAGCCTCTCAGATCTCCAAGATCCTGTTCTTCCTCTTCCTCGTCATCTTCATCGTGATCATCATTCTCGCCATCACCGCCAACAAGCTCGTGTTCTGAGCAGATGGCGCTCACTCGCACACTGACGGTGCTGGCGCGCCTCTGAAGCGCTCGGTGATCCAGTTAAGCGCCTGGCCGACGCTTTCCTTGGCGGCGAAGGTGTGGGTGACGCCGGGCAGCACGACATACTCGACCCGCGTTCCCTGCTTGCACAGAACCTCTCCGAACTGCTTGGTGATCTCGGGCCTCACCGTAGTGTCGGCCGATCCTTGGGCGATGAAGACCGGCGCTCCGGCCGGTGCCTGACCCGGCGTGTTCCGCTCCATGATCGATTTCCACGGTTCGATCTCGGTGGGATCGGCCTTCAGGAACGGCTCGCGGTTGAGCGGCTTCTCGGCATTCTCGATGGCGGCAAACTCGGCAACGGACTCGATGCAGTCATGCGCCAATTGATCGAACACCGGCATTGCCGGGGGATCGACCAGGCTTGACGCCGGGTCGCGATAGAGGTCCGACCAGGAATAGAGCGCCATGGCGGTAAGCTCCTTGCCGGCGGGGCTCGATTTGTCGGCGTCGAACAGTTCGATGAGATAGGTGGCCGGCGCTGCTGCGGCCACGCCGACGAGCTTCAGGTCGGGCGCGTAGCTCGCCGCGATCTCTCCCGTATAGAGCGAGGCATGGCCGCCTTGGCTATGGCCCCACACCGCGAAGCGGTTCGAGGCACCGGCATCGGGCAGATCGCGCGCCGCGCGCACGCTGTCGAGCACGGCGCGGCCTTCGCTCTCGCCGATGAGATAAGGGTGAATGCCGGGCGTGCCGAGACCGGGATAATCGGTGGCGACCACCACATAGCCGCGCGCCAGCATCTCAGCGAGGCCCCAGATCGTGCCGGCAAGATCAGGCATCAGCGAAGGCGCGCAAGGCTCGACGACCCCGCTCGTCGGGTGCGCCCAGGCAATGATATCCCGCCCTCCGCCTGGCGCAGGTCCCGGCGGAATGAAGATGGCGCCGGACACCTCGATCGGCTCTCCGGAAGGGTTCGTCGAGCGGTAGAGAATGCGGAAGGCGGTGCCTCCGGCGCCGCTCGGTCCGCCGCCTTCGAGCGGCCAGATCCTGACGATCGACCCAGGCCCCTCGTCAGCCGCCTCAGCACCCCGATCGAGAAGAAGGCTGAAGCAGACAGCGATAAGGAAAAGGGTCCAAAGCTTGAAGCAACGCCCGACGATATGCATTGATGTGCCCTGAATATTTGCGACGAGGGCGGATCATAGCGCCATCAAGCTGCGATTCGGCAACAGCTTCCCATTTCCATATCGGAAATTCCGAGGCAAAATCGACAGTGAACGCGTAACTCGGCCCGCGCGAGGCCGGAAAGTCTGCCTGATACCCGGGGAATAGGAATATGTCATCAGCAGCAAGCACCATCGAGGCGTTGGTCAACCGCGTCGGCAGAGTCGCGACGCCCTTCTCCATCGAATTGCCTGACGGCGAGAAGCGCAATTTGGGCGAGGGCAAGCCCGAGTTTCACGTCGGCCTTCGCAACGAGAAGGCGCTTCGTGCGCTACGCTCGCTCGACGAAGGCAACATTTCCGAGGCCTATCTCGCCGGCGATATCGACATCGAAGGCGACATGCTGAAGCCGTTCGCGTTGCGGGCCTCTCTCGATGATCGTCACCCGTTGGTTGCAGCTTGGCGCTTCATCGAGCCGCTCCTGTTCGGGCAGGTCTACACCAACAAGCGGGCGATTGGCTCCCACTACAATGCCGACCCCAAGCTGTTCTTGAGCTTCCTCGATCCGATCTTCCCGGCTTACAGCCAGGGCGTTTACGAAAATGACGACGAGCCCCTGTCGAAGGCCCTGGAGCGGAAATTCGACTGGGCGCTCGATCAATGCGGTATTGGCAAAGGCACTCGCGTGCTCGAGATTGGTCCAGGCTGGGGAGCCTTCGCCGGACATGCCTTGCAAGCCGGCGCACGCTTCACCGGCATTACCAACTCGGAGGTTTCGCAGAGCTATCTGAGGGGCAAACTCGCCAATTTCGGCGACAATTTCGACATCGTCCTTACCGATTTCTACGACTATCAGCCGAAGGAGAAGTTCGACGCGATCGTCATTATGGGCGTGATCGAGCATCTCCCCGATTACGAGCGCGTGCTGAAGAAGTTCTCCGCGCTCCTGAAGCCGGGCGGCAGCGTCTTCCTCGACGGCAGCGCGTGGAAGAAGAAATACGAGCTGTCGACCTTCATGGTCCGCCACATTTATCCCGGCAACCACTCCTTCCTCGTGCTCGATGATTTCATCAACAAGCTGTTCAAGACGGACTTCGAGCTGATGGAGGTGCAGAACGACCGCTGGAGCTACTTCCTCACTTTCCGCCAGTGGGCGAGGAACCTCGACGCGCACCGCGACTACGTCACCAAGACCTTCGGCGATTTCGAATTCCGCAAGTTCCGGCTCTATCTGTGGGGCGCAACCTACGAGTTCCTTCACCGGCACCTCGATTGCTATCGCCTTATCCTGAAGAAACCCGCTACCGCCTGAGGGCAGAACTTCAGTAATTCACAATCATGTCGCGCGCGCGGGCTTGACCCGCGCGTCACGGCGGCGCGACTGTTGCGCGAATCATCAGGAGGAGACGCCAATGTGCTTTAGATGCGAGCCCAATGAGAACCGCTTGTCGCGGCGGAGCGTGATGGCGGGCGGGGCAGCTTTGCTCGCCGCGAGCTCACTGCCGGGCGCCTTCGCCCGCGCCGACCAACCGGTTTTGGCTGAACCGCCGCCGAATGCCATTTCGCCGGAAGAGGCGCTTAAGCGCCTGATGGCGGGCAACGCCCGCTACGCGGCTGGAGAGACCGAATGCCAGGACTACTCGGTCGGCCGCGCCGAGCGCGCGGGTGCGCAATACCCCATCGTAGGGGTGCTGAGCTGCTCCGACAGCCGGGTGGCGCCCGAGCTTCTCTTCGAGCAGGGCCCAGGCGACGTCTTCGTCGTGCGTGTCGCCGGCAATTTCGTCAATGTGGATGGACTGGCGAGCATGGAATATGCCGTCAAGGTTCTCGGAGTGCCGCTGCTGATGGTGCTTGGGCATACGAATTGCGGAGCCATCGCCGCCGCGGTCAAGGTCGTCACCGAGCATGCGGAACTCCCGGGCCATCTGCCCGATCTGGTCAAGGCGATAGAGCCGGCGGTGATCTCCGCTCACGACAAGCACACCAGCGATCTCGTCGCCGCTACCATCGAGGAAAATGTGCGCCTCAATGTTAAGCGGCTGATCGACGACACGCCGATCATCGCCGACGCGCTTGCCGCCAAGAAGATCGCGATCACGGGCGGCGTCTACGATATCGCCACCGGCAAGGTTGGCCTGATCTGACCGGGCGGCGAGAGAGCGCTAAGATTCATGGAAGACACGCTTGAGCGCTGGCAGTCGGAGAAGACCGCGGCATACCTTTCGGGCGCTGTTGCCGCGGCGGAGCCGGACGCCGACAAGGCGAAGCTGTTCAGAGAGATGGCCGATGCGGCAGAGACGCAAGCCGGCATCCTCGCCAAAGATCTGAAGCAAGTCCCGACCTTTCGCCCATCGCTGCGAGCGCGACTGACAGCGTGGCTCGTCGGCGTCATAGGCCCGCGCGCGATGAAGCCGATCCTCTCGGCCTCTAAGGTACGCGGCGTTTCCGTCTATGGCGCCAAGATCAAGCCTGACGGACATCCCTGGCCGACTTCCATCGAGGACGTGGGGCGCCAACACAAATCCTATGGCGGCGGCACGCTCAGGGCTGGCGTGTTCGGCGTGAATGACGGGCTCGTGTCCAACACCTGCCTGGTGATGGGTGTCGCAGGTGCGGCGGCAGAGCCGCAGGTGTTGATCCTGACTGGCGTCGCCGGGCTTCTCGCCGGCGCCTTCTCCATGGCTGCCGGCGAATACATCTCCATGCTGTCGCAGAAGGAGATGTTCGAGCATCAGATCAGCCAGGAGCGCGACGAGCTCGAGCGCTATCCGGCCGAGGAAGCCGAAGAGCTTGCGCTCATCTATAGTGCGCGCGGCCTGCCGATGGATGAGGCACGTGGCCTCGCCAAGAAGCTGACCGCTGATCCAGAGCAGGCGCTCGATACGCTCGCCCGCGAGGAGCTCGGGCTCAATCCCGACGATCTCGGCTCTCCTGTCGGCGCGGCCGTCTCTTCCTTTATCGCGTTCTGTATTGGCGCAAGCCTTCCGCTCATTCCGTTCCTGATCGGCCTCACACCCGGAGTGCCGATCGCCGCTGCGATCTCCGGGGCTGCGCTGTTCATCGTCGGCTCCGCGCTCAGCCTGTTCTCAGGGCGAAGCGCCTGGCTCGGCGGTTTGCGCATGTTTCTGATCGGGAGCGCCGCCGCGGCCGCGACCTATGGCATTGGCTCCCTGTTCAATGTCGAGACGGGGCTGTAGATCCAAAGCTCCAGAACTGGCCGCTAGTCGCGCAAGATTGCCGCAAATCGCGCCGATCCCGGCGACCAGTGCTTAAGCAGGGCGCGCGATTTGCCGCGCATGCTTAATGCGGCTTTCAGGGTTCCCCCGGACACTGCAGCGCAAAGCTTCCCGCATCCTGTTTCTGGAGGAGAGCGCCCATGATCCGCAAATTCTTGACCGCGGCGCTGATCGCGGCCTTCGCTTCGGCCACCTCGCCCACCTTCGCCTGCACCGGCATCAGCCTCAAGGCAGCCGACGGCGCGGCCATCCGCGGGCGCACGCTCGAATTCGGCTTCCCCATGCAGTCGAAGGTGATCGTCATTCCTTCCGGCAAGGAACTCTCCGGTACGCTGCCCGACGGCAGCAAGGGTCTCGTCTATAAGAGCAAGTACGCCTTCGTCGGCGCCAACGCTCTCGGCCTGCCCATCATCCTCGATGGCATCAACGATCAGGGTCTTTCGGTCGGGCTGTTCTATTTCCCGGGTTATGCCAAATACACCGACGTGACGCCCGAGAACGCGAGCCACGCTCTCGCTGGCTACGAGTTCGGCGTGTGGGCTCTCGCCAATTTCGCCACTGTCGATGAGGTGCGCGAAGCGGTGAAGTCGATCGTGCTTGTGCCGACGCCGGCGCCCGGTCTTGGCAGCCCGCAAGGCGCGGTCCCCGGCGCGCACTTCTTCCTCCAAGATAAGGCCGGCAAATCGCTCGTGGTCGAGCCGGTCGACGGCACGCTCAAAGTCTACGACGCGCCGCTCGGCGTGATGACCAACGCGCCGACCTATGACTGGCACATGACCAATCTCGCCAACTACATCAACCTCTCGGTGAAGGACATCGAATCCGCCAAGGTCGGCCCGGTGACGGTGAATTCCTTTGGCGCCGGAGCCGGTCTGCTTGGATTGCCTGGAGATTTCACCCCGCCGTCCCGCTTCGTGCGCGCGGCTATCTACAGCCAGGCCGCCGCGCCGAATGCGACGGCTGAGGACGCGGTGCTCTCGGCCTTCCACATCTTGAACCAGTTCGATATCCCCAAGGGCTCCGTGGTGAATTCTGCCGGCGGTGAGGCCATGGACGAGACCACGGAATGGACCAGCGTCGCCGACCTCAAGAATCTCCGCTGGTACTTCCGCACCTTCGAGGATCAATCGATCCACATGGTCGACCTGAAGCAGGCGGTTCAAGCCGCCAACGGCGAGATCGCGACCATCGAGATGGAAGGCACCAAGCAGCCGATCAATAACGTCTCGTCGGCGACGATCGCTGTCAAACAGGCATCGAGATAGCAGGATCAAACCTCGACGAACTTCATCAGCGGAAAGCAGGCCTCTGGCGCCGCGCAGTAGCCAAGTCCGGTGCGTGTAGGCCAGCCGAGGGCCCCGGGAGACGCTCCCCGGGGCCTTTGGTTTCTTCAGGGAAAGGGAACGATCCCGCGCTAAGCTTGTTATGCGGCTCGCGGAGCCTCGCGGGATCCCAGCCGCTTTCGGCCAAGGGCCTATCTTCGCTTCGAGCATCTTGCTATGCCGGAGGAGCCGGCGCTGGGAGATTTCGCGATATGCCGCCCCGCTCGCCTTTTCCGCTACTTGGCACGTCGTCCGACTCGCGCGCCGCGACGCTTCAGGGTCTCCTCATCGCGACCATCTTCATCTGCGCGCTCTATTTCGGGCGCGAGGTGCTGCTGCCTCTCGCGCTGGCCATTCTCTTAAGCTTTGTGCTCACCCCACCGGTGCTCTTGCTTCGCCGTATCAAGGTGCCGCGCCTCGTGGCGGTGGGCATTGTCGTGGCCATCGCTTTCGCCTTTATATTTAGCCTCGGCTGGATGATGTCGCGCCAGGTGACCGACCTTGCCGCAGACCTGCCGCGCTACCAGACCACCCTGTCGGAGAAGATCAAGGCGCTACGCGACTCGCTGTCGACTTCGCTGGTGATGCAAAGGGCGGGCAACGTCCTCAGCAATCTGCAGAACCAGCTATCCGCACCGGTGGCCACGCCTCCGCCCGAGCCGACGGTCGGCAGCGAGGCCCAGAAGCCCGAGGAGAAACCACTCGAGGTCGTTGTCAAACAGAGCGAGCCGACGGCGCTCGAGTTCTATCAGTCGCTCGCCGGCACGCTTCTGCCGCCGCTCGCCACCGCCGGCATCGTGCTGCTGCTCGTCATCTTCATCCTGCTGCAGCGCGAGGATTTGCGCGACCGCCTGATCAGGCTGTTCGGCGGGGCCGACTTGCAGCGCGCCACCTCGACGATGAGCGACGCGGCGACGCGGCTAAGCCGCTATTTCCTGAGCCAGGTGCTGATCAATTCGGCCTACGGGACGTTCATCACCCTTGCGCTGTGGTGGATCGGGCTCCCGAGCCCGGCCGCGTGGGGAATTCTCGCCGGGCTGATGCGCTTCGTCCCCTATGTCGGCGCCTATATCGCCGCCGTGCCGCCCTTGCTTATCGCCGCCGCCATCGATCCCGGCTGGACCACGGTGCTCATGGTGCTCGCGCTGTTCATCGTCGGCGAGATGACTATGGGCCAGGTGGTCGAGCCGCAAGTGTTTGGTCACGGCACCGGCGTCACCCCGATCGCGCTGATCGCCTCCACCATCTTCTGGACCTGGCTATGGGGACCGCTCGGCCTCCTGATCGCCACGCCCATGACGGTGTGCCTCGCCGTGCTCGGGCGCCATGTCGAAGGACTCGAATTCTTCGACGTGCTGCTCGGCGATGAGCCGCCGCTGACGCCCGAGCAGAGCTTCTACCGCCGCATGTTGTCGGGCGATTCCGCCGAGGCCACTTACCAGGCCGAGCTCGCGCTCAAGGAGGAAAGCCTCCAGACCTATCTCGACACGGTGACGCTGCCGGGCTTGAAGCTCGCCGAGCGCGATGCCGTGGCCGGCGCCCTCGACAAGGAGGAGGTCGACAGGGTCGCCGCCACGGTGAAGGAGATGCTCGACGATCTCGCCGACTTCGAGCCGCGCCGCTGGTTCTTGAAGCTGAGACGGAAGCAGAGCCAGGACAAGGACAAGGAGGAAGGCAATGGCAATGGCGGCATCGCCTCCTTGCACGCCGCCGAGGAGGGATTGACCGAAGCCGAGATAGAGCAGATCAAGCCGATCGACCGCACCGAGCTTGCGCCCGGTTGGGTGGTCGATGAGCAGGTGCTGTGCATCGGCGGGCGCACCTCGCTCGATGATGCTGCCGCCGCCATGCTCGCGGGCGTGTTGAAGAAACGCGGGCTCGCCGCCAAGGCGCTCCCGCCCGAGGCGATCTCGGCCGGCCATATCGCCTCGCTCGGCGAGACCAAGGCGAAGCTGATCGTGCTCTCTTATCTCGGCATCGGCAACACCCCGGCGGTGATCCGTTACGTGGTGCGGCGGCTCCGGCGCATCCTGCCCGAGGGCACGCCGATCCTCGTCTGCTTCTGGGCTGGGGCCCAGGCGCCGGCCTCGCTCAAGGCTCTGCTCGATACGGCTGAGGCCGATGCTTACGCCACCTCTCTGCCCGAGGCGGTCCAGATCTGTGCGGAATTCGCCAGAGGCGAGCGCGGCAAGAAGGAGGAGACTGAAACGCCGCCCGCGGCTCCCGTCGTGCCCGCCGCCACCGAGATCACGGCTGCATCAGAAGCCAAGTCGGCCGCCCCGACGGTATCGCCCGCACCCGCGCCGCCAGCCGCGCCCGCCGCCAAAGACGCGGCGGCGAGCGCACCCGCGCCCAAAAGCAGCAAGAAACAGCCTACCCCGCGAAAACCACAGACCGCCTCTGCGTGACGTCGTCGCTCGCGACGAAATTGGCGATGGCGCGCGCGATCTTGGCGCCGCCCTTGACCGAAGGCTCGATGTCGTTGGCGTAGTCGTCGTTCTCGGTGATGATCAGGCGGAGATCGATGAGCGGGATGCCGCGCGCAAACGCTTCGCGCGTGATCACGTCGTTGAATACCGAGAGCGCGGTCGCCGCGATCCGATGTGCATCGGGCGCCTCGAAGCGCGCCTCGTAGATGGTGCACACCGCGGCCGGCAGCTTGGTCGCGAGCAGCCCGTCGAGCATCGTCTGGTAGTTCTGCTGGAACTCGTCTCCGAAGCCGCTGAGCTTGTACAGTACCTCGGCGACCGAGCTCGCCGTCTCGTCGAGGAACTCCTTGTGCCTCAGCGCATCGTTGCCGCCGATGCTGACGACGAGATTGGTCGCGTCGGGCGGCAGCCGCTCGATCTGGCTTGCGATGTCGAGTGCAGTCGAGCCGTCGATGGCGTTGCTCGATGCCGTCCAGCCGGACGGGAGATCGGCCTTGAGCTGCTCGATCACGTCGGGGCTGTCGCCGACATAGCGCTTGTTGTCGAAGATCGAATCGCCGAGCAGGACCACCTGTCTCGTCATGTCGCCGCCGGCCTTGGCGCG
>JBLMXO010000362.1:0-6795 GCA_050257815.1 Actinomycetota bacterium | reverse complement strand
CGCTGGAAATTCGGCTGCTGCGGCGCGGCTCCCGCGCCCATGCCGGTCGCCTTTAAATAGTAGCTTCCCACCACCCAAGACTGCCAGCCTCTAACCGCCCGTCTTCCCCGACGGGCGGTTTTTTTGCGTGAAGGCGCGGTCTTGACCTGTCGGGGGCCAAGATTTATGCGGCGCACATGACGATACTTTCCAAGCCAACGTTGCGCCCGAACAACCCGCGCTTCTCCTCTGGACCGTGCGCCAAGCATCCGGGCTGGTCGCCCGACGCCCTTAAAGGCGCTCTGGTCGGCCGTAATCATCGCCAGCCGGAGACGAGAGCGAGACTCGAGCTTGCGCTTCGCCGCACACGCGAGCTGCTGAAGCTCCCATCTGGCTATCTCGCCGCGATCGTGCCGGCCTCTGATACCGGTGCCGTCGAGATGGCGCTCTGGTCGCTGCTTGGCCCGAAAGACGTCGACGTGCTTGCCTGGGAAGCCTTCAGCCGCGATTGGGTGACCGACATCGCCGAGCAATTGAAGCTCAAGAACGTCCGCGCGCTGCTCGCGCCCTACGGCGATCTGCCCGACCTCGGCCAGGTCGATTTCGACCGCGACGTCGTGTTCGCCTGGAACGGCACGACGTCGGGTGTACGAGTGCCGAACGCCGAGTGGATCCCGGCCGACCGAAGCGGGCTCGTCATCTGCGACGCGACGTCGGCCGTGTTTGCGCAGAGGATCGATTGGGAGAAGCTCGATGCCGCGACCTTCTCCTGGCAGAAGGTGCTGGGCGGCGAGGCGCAGCATGGCATCTTGATCTTGTCGCCGCGCGCGGTGGAGCGGCTGGAAAGCTACCTGCCGCCTTGGCCATTGCCCAAGCTCTTCCGCTTGACGAGAGACGGTAAATTGATGCGCGATCTGTTCGAAGGCTCGACCATCAACACGCCGTCGATGCTCTGCCTCGAGGACTATCTCGATGCGCTCGATTGGGTGGAAGATATCGGCGGGGTCGAGGAAACGATCGCGCGATCCGACGCGAATGCCGCCATCATCGCCGACTATGTCGAGCGCACGCCTTGGGTCGAGTTTCTCGCGCGGGTGCCGGAGACGCGCTCCAACACGTCGGCCTGTCTCAAGATCGTCGATCCTGAAATATCGGCGTTGCCGCCCGAGATGCGCGACGCCTTTCCGCGTCGCATGGCGGCGCTGCTCGATCGCGAGAATGCCGCCAAGGACATCGCCTCCTATCGAGACGCGCCCGCGGGGCTTCGCATCTGGACGGGCGCCACGGTTGAGGGGAGCGATCTTGGGGCGCTTCTCCCCTGGCTCGACTACGCTTTCGCTCACGAGAAGCAGGCGCTCGCCAAGGCGGCTTGAAATCGATTGCCGGAGCCTGTCCTGATCGGGAGAAACAAGCTCCGGCAACGATCACCTGGCTCGATTCGGAACCGAGCCTGCTAGGCGAAACTAGCCATTCTGCGGAAGCATGTGGTGGTGGTTGTGCGCATGCACGATCGGCTTGCTCGGCTGCGTGCCGGTGGTCTTAGCCGGAGGCAGGCCGGGCATGTTGTAGCTCCGGCAGTCGGCGGCATCGGGCTCTTCGGTGCAATGGCCGTAAGCGGCGAAAGCCGGCGTAAGCGATGAAGCCAGCGAGAGCGCGGCGGCGGCGCTCAATCCTAGGATTGTGCTCTTGAGCATGGGGGTACTCCTTCAGCATGACGTCACCTGATGTGGCGCCTGTCATTGAAGCAAACACCTCTCCCGCGCTGCTGTTTCCTGCGCTTGTGTCGCAGCACCGAGATGCCGCATCTTTCGATCTGTCGCAGCGCCATTTGCCGCAGCGGGGCTTGAAATTTAAGGGCCAAAAAACCGCCGATAACGGCCCTCGCATCTGCCGATTCAAGTCGCTATAAGGTGACACGGCCCCTCATTCTCGCGGGGCCGTTTCCCTTTTTCTCAACGAGATCGAAGGAAGCGAAAAGTGGCCAATGTCGTGGTCGTCGGCTCTCAATGGGGCGACGAGGGCAAGGGCAAGATCGTCGATTGGCTCTCCGAGCGCGCCGATATCGTGGTGCGCTTTCAAGGCGGCCACAATGCCGGCCATACGCTCGTGGTCGACGGCACGACCTATAAGCTCTCGCTGCTGCCCTCCGGCGTGGTGCGCAAGGGAAAGCTCTCGGTCATCGGCAACGGCGTGGTGGTCGATCCATGGGCGCTCGCCGAGGAGATTGCGAAGATGGAGAAGCTCGGCGTCTCCATCGCCCGCGACAATCTTCGCGTCGCCGAAAACGCGACGCTGATCCTTCCGCTTCACCGCGAGCTCGACGCGCTGCGCGAGGCGGCGGCCGGAGCGGGCCGCATCGGCACGACTAAGCGTGGCATCGGGCCGGCCTATGAGGACAAGGTCGGGAGACGCGCGATCCGCGTCATGGATTTGCAGGACTTGCCCGCGCTCAAGCCGAAGATCGAGCGCATTCTCGCCCATCACAACGCGCTGCGCAGAGGTTTGGGCGAGCCGGAAATCGCGCCAGATGAGTTGTGCGCCCAACTTGCGGAGATCGCGCCCAAGATCCTGGCTTATGTCGATACGGTGTGGGCTCTGCTCGACGTGCAACGGCGCCAGGGTAAGCGCATCCTGTTCGAAGGCGCGCAAGGCGCCCTGCTCGACATCGACCACGGAACCTATCCCTTCGTCACCTCCTCGAACACGGTAGCGGCGCAGGCCGCGACCGGCTCGGGGCTCGGGCCGGGCTCGATCGACTACGTGCTCGGCATCACCAAGGCCTACACCACGCGGGTGGGGGAGGGGCCCTTCCCCACCGAGCTCAAGGACGAGACCGGCAAGCTGATCGGCGAGCGGGGGGTGGAGTTCGGCACGGTGACGGGGCGACCGCGCCGCTGCGGCTGGTTCGATGCCTGCCTCGTGCGCCAGACGCGGAAGGTCGCCGGCATCAACGGCATCGCTCTGACCAAGCTCGACGTGCTCGATGATCTGCCCGAGCTCAAGATCTGCGTGGGCTACCGGCTCGACGGGCTGCCGCTCGATCATCTTCCCGCGGCGCAAGATGCACAGGCGCGGGTCGTGCCGATCTACGAGACGATGGAGGGTTGGACGCAATCGACGCGCGGCGCGCGCTCCTGGGCCGAGCTTCCGGCGCAATGCATCAAATATGTGCGCAGGCTCGAGGAGCTGATTGGGGCACCCGTGGCGCTGCTTTCGACCAGCCCCAAGCGCGAGGACACCATCCTCGTGCACGATCCCTTCGTGGATTGAGACGGTTCTGTCGCCGCCTCGCTTCACTTATTGTCATTGCCCGGCTTGACCGGGCAATCCAGTATCCGTCTCTAGTCGCATATAGCTGAGTTCGGTCGATACTGGATTCCCGCTTTCGCGGGAATGACGTGGGGAGGTGAGCGTGTCCGACCAATTTCCCTGGAAGATCGCCTGGATCACAGGCGCGTCGGGCGCGATCTGCGGCGAGATCGCGCGGAGGCTTGCCGCCGGCGGCGTCGAGATCGCCGCGACGGCGCGGCCGAGCAAGAAGCTTGATCAGCTCGCAGCGGGGAGCGAGCGCATCAAGGCCTATCCAGCCGATGTGCTCAATCCCGATGAACTCAAAACCTGCGTCGCCAAGATCGAGAGCGAGATGGGGCCGATCGATCTCGCTCTGCTCGGCGCCGGCATGTATGCGCCGTTCGACATCCGTAACATCGATCTCGACGGCTTCCATCGCTCGATGGAGCTCAACGTCGATGGCGTGATCAACGCTGTCGCTGCCGTGCTGCCCTCGATGCTCACGCGCAAGACCGGCCACCTCGCCATCATGGGCTCGCTGTTCGGCTATGCGGGCTGGCCGGCCAACGGCTCTTACGGCGCGAGCAAGGCGGCGGTGATCAATCTCGCCGAGAGCCTCAAGCTCGAGCTTGAGGGGACGGGGGTCGACGTCACCATCATCAATCCCGGCTTCGTCGATACACCGCTCAACGCCTCCTACGATGCGAAGAAGAAGCTCTATGTAATGAGCAAGGAGCGCTGCGCGCGGAAAATCCTCGAGAAGCTAGGGAGCAAGCCCTACGAGATTGCCTTCCCCGGCCAGGTCGAGGGCTTCCTCAAGACCGTACGATCTCTGCCGCGGGCGGTTTCGTTTCCGCTCGTGCGCTGGTTCACCAAGACGATGCAAAGGTAGAGCGCAGCTCTAGCTCAGGAGTTCGCGAAAATAAGAATCGAGCAGGCGGTTCTTGGGATCGGCCTGTTTGCGGATCGTAGCGAATTGCTGCAGCCGCGTGCCGAAGGCGCGCCGCACGTGCTCGCGGGTCAAGAACGGCGTCTGGTTGAACAGAGGCACGCCGCGCCGATCGCTGCAGAAGTCGTTGTAATGGCGCAGGAACTCCTCCCATTCGGGGCCGCCGGTCGAGGCCGGATCGATCGAGAGCGTGGGTCCCTCCCAGCTATAGGAGAACAGCGCCTCGACGTCGCGCGCGATGGCGTAGCCGACGCTCGGCAAGTCGCAGCGATACCCCTTGGTCTTTTCGTAGTGGATGCAGAAGTCGCAATACTCGTCGAGGACGTCGAAGAAGCCGCCTTCGCGGAAGGCCCACATGCTGAACAGATATTTGTTGGCACCGGGGTCGCGCGGATAGGAGATGATCTGCGCATGCGGCCAAGTGCGGTCGCTGCGCACGACCCACACCAGCGCCTGGCGCAGCAGGAAGAAATGGATGTTGTCGGCGAGCGCGCGGAGCTTGTGATTCTTGGTGGTCCTCTGAATCCAGAGCGTGACCGCGGGGCCATATTTGCGCCAGAAGCGGTTGCGGTAGACCCAGCGGTAGCGCGAGGTGGGTTGCACCTCGGGATTGTCCTTGCGCAGCTCGACCAGCACGCGCTTCACGTAAGGGAAGATGTAATACATCACGGCAAAGCCGCGCGCCTTGTAGACCGGGAAGTAACGCCGGAAATTCTCCACGCTCAGCGAATAGTGGCGCACGGCGAGCGCCGTGGTCGGCCTCACCTTCATGGTCACCTCATAGACGATGCCGAGCAGTCCGTAGCTCGAGCGGATGATCTGCATCTCTTTCGGATTGTCGCGCTCGGTGATCTCGCGGAGCTTGCCGTCGGGGGTGACGAGGCGGACGGCGGTGACATAAGAGCTGACCTGGCCGAATCCTCCGGGGAAGGACGAATCCTTGGTGGCCGCGGTCGCCATCGCGCCCAAGGTCACGTTGCCGATCTCGGTCGTGACGTAAGGCTGCAGCCCGCGCTCCTTGAGCGCCTTGGCAAGGTCCATATGAGTCACGCCGGCCTCGACCGTCACCGTGTCGCCGGTGAAGTGAAGAATGCGGTTCATCTTCTTCATGTCGACCATGGTGCCGCCATCGTCGCCGTTCATGCGCGCGGTCGAGTGCATCGAGCCGGCGGGACGCACGGGCGAGGGAAAGCGCACCTCGTCGACCATGATCTCGACGATATCCTCGGCACTCTCGGGCGTTGCGATCGTCTTGGGATGGTAAGTCCAGGTGCCGTCCCAGCTCTTTATGGTGACGTCGCGCTTGATATCCATCAACTTCCCTCAACCCTCGCTGGGCGACAGACCATAAAGCAATGCGCAGCCAAATCCAGGTGCTATGGCATAGGGCAGGTCTCGAGCTCGAAGCGGTTTGACACAGATCAAGGGAGCGCGGAGGGCTACGAGCGGGGTTGAACCTTGCCGGTTGGGATGCTTAGGTCTCGCCCAATACCATGCCGCAAGCGGCCGGAAGCGGCGCTCAAAAATGCGTGAGAGGTTAAGGACTTGAAGCGATATTGCATTATCGGAGCGGGGGCCTGCGGCCTTGCCGTCGCCAAGACATTTGCCGAGCAGGGTATCCCCTTCGACTGCTTCGAGGCGCTCGGCGATGTCGGCGGCATCTGGAATCCTGAAAGTCCGCATGTGGTCTATGGCTCGACCTATCTCAACTCGTCGAAGAAGCTCTCGCGCTATCCCGATTTCCAGTTTCCCGAGGAGTGGGCGCCTTACGCCAGCCGGGCCCAGGCGCAAGATTATCTACGTGCCTATGCCAAGGAGTTCGGTCTCTATCCGCTGATCAGCTTCAACAAGCGCGTGACGAGCGCCGAGCATAGCGCGAAGGGTTGGCAGGTGAAGATCGAGGGGGAGGGTGCGCCCCGGCTCTATGTCGGCCTCGTCGTCGCCAATGGCCACCATTGGCAGCCGAAGGTTCCCACCTATCCCGGACATTTCGACGGCGAGATGCTGCATTCCCACGATGTAAAGTCGAAGGAACAAGTCAAAGGCAAGCGCGTGCTGGTGGTCGGGGCGGGAAACTCGGCCGTCGACATTCTCTCAGATGCAGCGATCGAAAATGGCCGCGTGGTGCATTCGATGCGCCGCACCTATTATTTCTTCCCCAAGACGGTGTTCGGCAAGCCGACTGACGTGTTTATCGATTACACCTGCCGGGTTCCGTTGCCGCGCAAATTGATGCGGCTCTTGTATCGTTGGGGCATGCGCATCGTGGTCGGTCCGCATCGCCGCTTCGGACTGGAGCGACCGGACCACGATCTGTTCGAAGCCCATCCCACGGCGTGCAACACTTATATCGACCACCTCATTCATGGGCGTACCATCGTGAAGCCCGGCATCGAGCGCCTCGAGGGAAAACGCGTCATCTTCACCGATGGGAGCTCGGAGGAGATCGACCTCCTCGTCTGGGCCACGGGCTTTGCGCCGAGCTTCCCGTTCATCGATCAGTCCTACATCCTCGACGCGCAGGGCAGGTCCAAGCTCTTCATCCATACTTTCCACCGTGAGCTCGACGATTTCTT
>JBLMXO010000361.1:0-11852 GCA_050257815.1 Actinomycetota bacterium | reverse complement strand
TATTCCGAGGTGGAGCGCAACCCACCGGGGAGGACCGGCAACGAGGTCTCCTCAGAGAGGCGAGGCAATGGCTAAGGCGAAAGCTGCACGAGCAAAGCAAGCACACGCGAAGACCGCGTCACGTCGCGCCGTCAAACGCCGCGAGCGCAAGGACACACGCCCGCAGGAGATCGTGGCGGCCGCCTTCGAGGAATTCGCCGCACACGGCTACGCCGGGACGCGGCTGGAGGACGTGGCGACGCGCGCCCGCGTGTCCAAGGGCCTGCCCTATCTCTACTTCAAGACCAAGGAGGAGCTGTTCAAGGCGGTGGTGCGCAGCGTCATCAGCGCGCATTTCGACACGATCCGCGAGCAGATGGAAAAGACCGAGTTGCCGGTCGAGGCCTTCCTCAAGGGTCCGTTCCTCGCTTTCGTTCAGGAGCTGGTTTGCTCAAAGCGCGCTTTCATCGCGCGGCTTCTCATCGCCGAGGGACACAAACATCCCGAGCTCACCCAGTTCTATTACGAGCAGGTCGTATCGCGCGGCATCGAGACGCTGACAAGGCTGATCGAGCGCGGCATCGAGCGCGGCGAGTTCAAGCCGACAAAGTTGCGCGACTATCCCCAGCTCCTCATCGCCCCGATGCTCACCGCCATCATCTGGCGCGGGTTGTTCGAGCGCTACCGCCATCTCGATACCGACGAGCTGCTCAAGACGAACATCGAGCTTCTTACCGATGCGATCAGGGCGCCGGGCGTGGCGCCGAAATCTCCGAGCGGAGCGGCGCGATGAAGCAGAGAGCTTGGCTCATCATCGCCGGACTTGTGGCGGTCGTGGTCGCGATCGCTCTGTTCACGCTGCCGGCCAACGAGGAGGACGAGTTTGCCGGCTACATGGAGGCCGATCTCGTCCTGGTCGGCTCGGAGCAGGGCGGGCGTGTCGAGACGCTTTCCGTCGAGGAAGGCGATCACGTGAAGCAGGGCGATCCCATCTTCACGCTGGAAAGTTCGGAGCAGGAGGCCGCAGTCGCCGCCGACAAGTCGCGCGTGGCGCAGGCCGAGGCCCAGCTCGCCGACGTCAAGGCCCGGCTGCAACGGCCCGAGGAGATCAATGTGCTCGAGGCCGCGCTTAACGAGGCGAAGGCAATGCTCGTGGTCTCGACCAACAACCTCGAGCGCGCCCAAGCCCTGTTCGACAAAGGCTGGACCACCAAGGCCGCGCTCGACCAGGCGATCGCGGAGCACGACCGCAATGAGGCGGCAGTGGTCGAGGCCGAGAAGAAGATCACGGCGGCGCAACTCACCGGGCGCTCGGACCTGATCGACGCGGCGGCGGCGAATGTCGAGGCAGCGCAGCATGCCCTCGGCGAAGCCGAGAAGAACCTCGCCAAGCGCAAGGTGTTCTCGCCCGCCAACGGCACGGTCGAGGAGGTCTATTTCCGGCCGGGCGAGGTGGTGAAAGAAGGCCAGGCGGTGATCGCGCTGCTACCACCGCGCAATCTCAAGGTCCGCTTCTTTGTCGCCGAGCCGGTGCGCGCCAAGCTCAAGCTCGACCAGATGGTGGATGTCTCCTGCGACGGCTGTCCGCCAGACCTCAAGGCCAAGATCAGCTTCATCTCTCGCGATGCCGAGTTCACTCCGCCGGTGATCTTCTCGCGCGAGCAGCGCGAGAAGCTCGTGTTCCTGATCGAGGCGCGGCCAGAGGGGGAGACGGCCACGCTCTCGGCCGGTCAGCCGGTGACGGTGACGCTTGCCCCAGGGCAACAAATGGTGCGGCGATGAGCGATAAGGAAATCGCCATCGACGTGTCGGGCCTCACCAAGAGCTTCGATGGACGCGTGGTGGTCCACAACCTCAGCCTCAAAGTGCCGAAGGGCGAGATCTACGGCTTTCTCGGGCCGAATGGCAGCGGCAAGACGACGACGCTCCGCATGTTGTGCGGGCTGCTCACGCCGGATTCCGGCACCGGCACCTGCCTCGGCTACGACATCCTGACCGAGGCCGACGAAATCAAGCGCAATGTCGGCTACATGACGCAGCGTTTCAGCCTCTATAACGACCTCTCGATCCGCGAAAACCTCGAATTCGTGGCGCGCGTCTATGGCGTGCCAAACCCTTATCGCGCGGCGGCCGAAGCGATTGGGCGGCTTGGCCTCACCACCCGCGCCGATCAGCTCGCCGGCGAATTGTCGGGAGGCTGGAAGCAGAGGCTCGCGCTCGGCGCCTGCATTCTGCCGCAGCCCAAGCTGCTCCTGCTCGATGAGCCGACCGCTGGCGTCGATCCCAAGGCGCGGCGCGAATTCTGGGACGAGATCCACAATCTCGCCGCCGAAGGCATCACTGTGCTCGTCTCGACCCATTACATGGACGAGGCCGAGCGCTGCCATGAGCTTGCCTATATCGCTTATGGCGAGCTGCTCGCGCGCGGGACGGCGCGCCAGGTGGTGGCCCAGTCGGGCCTCTCGACGTGGATCGTGACAGGCAAGGATCTGCACCGTCTCGCCACCAAGCTCGAGACCTGCGACGGCATCGACATGGTGGCGCCGTTCGGCGCCGAACTGCATGTCTCGGGCCGCGACAAGCACGCGCTCGATGCCGCAATCGACGCAGCCAAGAAGGCCGACGGGGCGCATCACTGGATGCGCGGAGAGCCGAGCCTCGAGGACGTGTTCATCCTGCTGATGGACCAGGCCAAGGATAATTTCGCGTGAGCAGTCCTTCGAATAACGGCTCGGCCAATCGCGATCCCGGCTTCCTCCGTCGCACCTGGGCGATGATCGTCAAGGAATTCGTGCAGATGCGGCGCGACCGCATGACGTTTGCGAGCATGATGCTCGTACCCGTGCTTCAGCTCACACTGTTCGGTTATGCCATCAACACCGATCCTCGCCATTTGCCGACGGTGGTGCTGACGCGCGACGATGGGCCGATCACCCGGTCCGTGCTGGCGGCACTGCGCAACACCGACCGCTTCGACTTCCGCTGGCAGGTGCGCGATCCGCAAGAGCTCGACAAGCTCATTCGCTCAGGCCAAGCCCAGTTCGGCGTCGAGATTCCGGCAAGCTTCGAGCGCGACGTGCGCCGCGGCGACCGTCCTGCCATCCTTGTCATCGCCGACGCCACCGATCCCGTGGCGACGGGCACGGCGGTTGCTAGCTTGCACGGCGTCATCGATAGCGCGCTCAGACGCGAGCTGCGTGGGCCCGATGAGTCCGTGACCCAGTCGACTGAGCCATTCGATATCACTTTGCAGAATCGCTACAACCCGGAAGGCATCACCCAGCTCAACATCGTCCCCGGCCTACTCGGCGTCGTGCTCACCATGACCATGATGATGTACACGGCGCTCGCGGTGACGCGCGAGATCGAGCGCGGCACGATGGAGAACCTCCTCGCCATGCCGATCAAGCCGGTCGAGATCATGATCGGCAAGATCGCGCCGTTCGTGCTCGTCGGCTTCGTGCAGATGGTGATCATCTTGATGGCCGCACACTACATGTTCGATGTGCCGATCTTCGGCAATGTGTGGCTGTTGATCGTGCTGTCGACGCTGTTCGCCGCGTCCAACCTCGCCGTCGGCTACACCTTCTCCACCGTGGCGCAGAACCAGCTCCAGGCGGTGCAGATGACGTTCTTCTTCTTCCTGCCCAATTTCCTGCTCTCGGGCTATGCCTTTCCATTCCGCGGCATGCCCGGCTGGGCGCAGGCGATCGGCGAGGCGCTGCCGCTCACCCACTTCATCCGTATCGTGCGCGGCATCATGCTGAAAGGAAACGGGCTCGGCGACATGAAGATGGACGTGCTCGCTCTGTTCATCTTCATGCTTGCGGCGATGGCTCTTGCGCTGCTCCGCTTCCGCCGCACGTTGGATTGATCAAGCATCGTCCACGACTGTCTTTTGCTAAAGCGTCTCCGCTTGCGAAGCAGTAAAATGCTCAGGGGCCGAAGGGAGAGGAAGCGTCAGAGCGGTCATCCGCAGGAGGTTCCATGCAGAGATTTTTACTCGCCTCCGCAGTTGCCGCTCTTCTGGTTGCAGCAATCTCGATCTCGTCAATACCTGCGCAGGCAGACTGCGAGGCACCCTATACGGGTTGTGTCGCTGCTTGCGGCAACAAGGTCACGAGCTCGTCGCAACCCAAGCCGACGGTTCCGCAGCAAGTCTGCTTCAATAACTGCAAGGCGCAATATAACAAGTGTAAGGGGAGCAGAGGAGGCGGTCATCATCACTACTAGCGGTAGGTCTCGCGAGGTCCAATTGATCAACGGCACTCGCTTCGCCGCTCTGATACTTGGTGCACTTACATTTGGTATGGGGCTTTGCCACTTGCTGCAATTGCCCGCGCGCATGGGCTGGAATCAATATCTCTGGGTCGGCTCGACAGTGCAGGGCGGCCTCTATGGCCTGTTCGGTTCGGCGGTCGCGGTGATCGACGTCGCCACGGTGATCGCGCTCGGGCTTCTGACCTATCTCGTGCGCGAGCATCGCCGGCCCGGCGTCATGCTGGCGCTTTCTGCCGCGCTTCTGTTCGTTATCGGGCTCTTGCTGTGGTGGGTGCTCGTTTATCCCGTCAATGTCGAGCTCGCCAAATGGGTGAACGGACCGGTGCCGTCAGACTGGGCCACCTATCAGCTCACGCTGGGAGTGGGGGCACGCGACCATCTCGCTGTTCGAGCTTTTGGGCTTTGTCGCGCTGATCGGCTCGGTGCTTGCCGATACGCCGCGGAGTTCCAACGCGCACTGAGCGGCGGTTCGTCCCTCACATATGGATGGCGCGCTTGTCGACGGCAAGCGCCGCTTCCTTCACCGCCTCGTTCAGCGTGGGATGTGCATGACAGGTGCGTGCCAAATCTTCGGCAGAGCCGCCGAACTCCATCAGCACGGCAGCCTCCGCGATCATGGTGCCGGCATCGGCGCCGATAATGTGCACGCCGAGCACGCGGTCGGTCGGCTCTTCGGCGAGAACCTTGACGAAGCCTTCGGTGGTGCGGTTCACCTTGGCGCGGCCATTGGCGGTGAAGGGGAACTTGCCCACCTTGTAGGCGATGCCGGCCTCCTTCAGCTCTTCCTCGGTCTTGCCGACCGAGGCAACCTCGGGCGCGGTGTAGATCACGCTCGGGATGACTTCGTAATTCACGTGCCCCGCTTGACCGGCAAGAATCTCGGCGACGGCGATGCCCTCCTCCTCGGCCTTGTGCGCCAGCATCGGGCCTTTGATCACATCGCCGATGGCGTAGATGCCAGGGACGTTGGTCTGGAAGTACTCATCGACGTCGATACGGCCACGCTTATCGGTTTTGATGCCGGCCTCGGCGAGGCCGAGGCCCTTGGTGTTGGGAATGCGCCCCACCGCGACAAGCACGACATCGCATTCGAGCGTCTCGGATTTGCCGCCCTCGGCAGGCTCGAGGTCCAGCTTCACACTCTTGCCCTTGGTGTCGGCCTTGACGACCTTAGTGCCGAGCTTGAAGGCGAGGCCTTGCTTCTCCAGCACGCGCTGGAGGGCCTTGGCCACTTCGCCGTCGAGCCCCGGAGCGAGCCGCGGCAGCATCTCGACCACGGTCACCTCGGAGCCAAGCCGCGACCAGACCGAGCCCAGCTCGAGTCCAATGTAGCCGCCGCCGATCACCACGAGGCGCTTCGGCACTTTCTTCAAGGACAGCGCGCCGGTCGAGGAGATCACGGTCGCCTCGTCGATGGTGATGCCGGGAAGCGCGGCGACTTCCGAGCCGGTGGCGATGACGATCGATTTCGCCTCCACCACTTGCTTCTCGCCGTTGATGAAGGTGACCTCGACCTTGCCGGGGCCAAGGATGTGGCCTGATCCATGAAAATGGTCGATCTTGTTTTTCTTCAGGAGGAAGGCGACGCCGTCGACATTGCCTTTGACGCCCGCATCCTTGAATGCAAGCATGGCGGGAAGGTCGAGCGAGGGGCTAACCTTGATGCCCATGCCAGCGAAAGCGTGCGCAGCTTCGGCGAACGCCTCACTTGCGTGCAGCAGTGCTTTCGAGGGGATGCAGCCGACATTGAGGCAGGTGCCGCCATGAGTCGCGCGCTTCTCGACCACGGCCACCTTCATGCCGAGCTGGGCGGCGCGGATGGCGCACACATAGCCGCCAGGCCCGGTACCGATGACGACAAGGTCGTAACTCATGCTGGCACTCTATTCCCCCTAGTTTTCGGGCGTCAGCGTCTCCTCGCCGTGCCCGCTGTCCCACAGTCCGGTCAAGCTACCGTCATCGGCGAGCGCATAGACGATGGGTGTGGTGCTTCCCCAATTCACCGTCAAGAGATTGTCGGCGAAACTGCCTTCGCCGTCATATTCCGAGTCGCCGACCTTCCAGTGCAGATGGTAACCCTTTGCGTCCGAATGCCGAAGATGCGCATGAGGGAACCGCGCGATTGCCTGCCTAGGGCCTCAGGATGGAGCAAATCGAGGCGGTCCGTCCAATGGATGCGCGAGAAGGGGTTGGCGAGCCCTTAAAGATCGAGGACGAGGCGCTTGGGGTCCTCGATCGCCTCCTTGATACGCACGAGGAAGGTGACGGCGTCTTTGCCGTCGACCAGGCGATGGTCGTACGACAGCGCGAGATACATCATCGGGCGCGCCACGATCTGGCCGTCGCGCACCACCGCCCGCTCCTCGATGCGGTGCATGCCGAGAATACCCGACTGCGGCGCGTTCAGGATCGGCGTCGAAAGCAGAGAGCCGTAGATGCCGCCATTGGAGATGGTGAAAGTGCCGCCTTGCATCTCTTCGAGACCGAGCTTGCCTTCGCGGGCACGCGCGCCGAAATCGGCGATCGCCTTCTCGATCTGAGCCAGGCTCATCTGGTCGGCATCGCGCAAGACCGGCACGACAAGGCCGCGGTCGGTGCCGACGGCGACGCCGATGTGGTAGTAGTTCTTGTAGACGATGTCCTCGCCGTCGATCTCGGCGTTGACTGCGGGGATGTCCTTCAGCGCCTGCACCGCCGCCTTCACGAAGAAGCCCATCAGGCCGAGCTTCACCCCGTGCTTCTTCTCGAAGGCATCACGGTACTCGTGGCGAAGCTCCATCAAACCGCTCATGTCCACGTCGTTGAACGTGGTGAGCATCGCGGCGGTGTCCTGCGCCTCCTTGAGGCGCTTGGCGATGGTTTGGCGCAGCCGCGTCATGCGCACGCGCTCTTCGCGCGCGGCGTCGTCCTTCGAAACGGGCGCGCGTGGTGCTGGCGGGGCCTTGGCCTTGCGTTCGCGCAGCAGCAACGCTTCGACGGCGCCGGTCACGTCCTGCTTCAGCACTTGGCCGCGCCGGCCTGAGCCTTTGACCTCGCTCGGCGCGAGCTTCTTCTCGGCGAGTAGCTTGCGCGCGGCGGGAGAGGGCGGCATCTCATCGAGGGTGATCTCCTCGCGGCGCATCGGCTCGCGCTCGAGTGGCTTCGGTTCGACAGGCACGGGCGTCGGCGAGGGCGCGGGCGCACGCAGCGCGGGCTCGTCGGCAATAGGCTCAGCCTCGGCGGCAGCGAGGTCGACTAGGGCGGGAGCCGCGGCGCCCGCTTTTGCAGCGGGCTTGACCTTCGCTGGCTTTGCTTTGCCTTCGGCGATCGCGCCGAGGAGGGCGCCAACGGCGACCGTTTCGCCCGGCTTGACCTTGATCTCCGACAGCACGCCGGACGCCGGTGCCGGCACTTCGACCGTCACCTTGTCGGTCTCGAGCTCGACCAAAGGTTCGGCGGCGGAGACAGCCTCTCCCGCCTGCTTGAACCACTGGCCGACCGTCGCCTCAACGATCGACTCTCCCAAGACCGGAACGCGGATCTCAGTCGCCATGTTGCTAGCCTACCCTTAGTTCTTTCAGCGCATGATCTTTTCGGAAAACCGGTTCCCACTTTTCCGGATCATGCTTTAGACCAAAGCCTCTTCGAGAAATGCCTTCAGCTCGCGCGTATGCTTGCTCATCAGTCCGGTCGCGGTCGCGGCCGACGACGGCCGTCCCGCATAGCGCGGACGTTTATGCTTGGCATCGATATGCTCGAGCACCCAGGAGATGTTCGGCTCGATGAAGCTCCAAGCGCCCATATTCTTCGGCTCCTCCTGGCACCATACCATCTCGGCGTCCTTGAAACGTGACAGCTCCTGAATGAGCGCGCGGGCCGGGAAGGGATAAAGCTGCTCCATCCTGAGCAGATAGACGTCGTCGAGCCCGCGCTTCTCGCGCTCGTCGTAGAGGTCGTAATAGACCTTGCCCGAGCAGAGCACCACGCGCCTGACCTTGTCGTCAGGCACGAGCTTGATGACCTGGTCGGGCAGGAACTGCGCGTCGTCCCACAGCAGGCGATGGAAACTCGTGCCGGGACCGAGCTGGGCGAGGCTAGACACCACGCGCTTATGGCGGAGCAGCGATTTCGGCGTCATCAGCACCAGCGGTTTGCGGAAGCCCCGATGCAGCTGGCGTCGCAGGATATGGAAGTAATTGGCGGGTGTGGTGCAGTTCGCGATCTGCCAATTGTCCTCGGCGCAGAGCTGGAGATAGCGCTCGAGCCTGGCGGAGGAGTGCTCCGGTCCTTGGCCCTCGTAGCCGTGCGGGAGCAGGAGCACGAGGCCGGACATGCGTAGCCATTTGCGTTCGCCGGATGAGATGAACTGGTCGATGATGACCTGAGCTCCGTTAGCGAAGTCGCCGAATTGCGCCTCCCACAAGACAAGCGCGTTCGGCTCGGCGAGGCTATAGCCATATTCGAAGCCGAGCACTGCCTCTTCAGAGAGCATCGAGTTAATCACCTCGAACTCGGCCTGCTCTTTGGCAACATGCTTGAGCGGGGTGTATTTCTTCTCGTTCTCCTGATCCATCAGCACCGAATGGCGCTGCGAGAAGGTGCCGCGCTCTGAGTCCTGGCCCGACAGCCTGACGCGATAACCCTCGACGAGTAGCGTAGCGAAGGCAAGCGATTCCGCCGTTGCCCAATCGAGGCCAGAGCCCTCGTCGATCATCTTGCGGCGCGTCGCCATGATGCGGGCGATGGTCTTATGCGGGTGGAAGCTTTTCGGGATGGTGGTGATCTTGCGGCCGACCTCTCGCAAGAGATCGAGATCGACGCCGGTCACGCCGCGCCGCGCGCCTTCATCGGCATGACCGATGCCCGACCATTTGCCGTCGAGCCAATCGGCGCGGTTCGGCCGATAGGCCTCGCCGGCGGCGAACTCCTCCTCGAGGAAGTTGCGGAACTTGCTCTGCATCGCGTCGATCTCGGCCTGGGTGAATACCCCCTCTTCGACCAGACGCGAGGAGTACACCTCGACCACGCTCGGATGCTCAGCGATGCGCTGATACATCAGAGGCTGGGTGAAAGCGGGCTCGTCGGCCTCGTTATGACCGTGGCGCCGGTAGCAGAACATGTCGATGACCACAGGCTTCAGAAAGCGCTGGCGGAACTCGGTGGCGATCTTGGTAACGTAGACGACGGCCTCGGGGTCGTCGCCGTTCACATGGAAGATCGGCGCGTCGATCATCTTGGCGACGTCGGACGGGTAGGGCGAAGAGCGCGAGAAGCGGGGCGCCGTGGTGAAGCCGATCTGATTGTTGACGATGAAATGGATCGAGCCGCCGGTGCGGTGGCCGCGCAAGCCGGAAAGGCCGAGGCATTCGGCAACGACGCCTTGTCCGGCAAAGGCCGCATCGCCATGCAGGAGGAGGGGGAGAACCTCGTTCCGCTCCTTGTCGTGAAGCTGGTCCTGCTTGGCGCGCACTTTGCCGAGCACCACGGGATCGACGATCTCGAGATGCGAGGGGTTCGCGGTTAGCGATAGATGCACGCGGTTGTCGTCGAATTCGCGATCGGACGAGGCGCCGAGGTGATATTTCACGTCGCCAGAGCCCTCGACCTCGTCGGGATGGGCGCTGCCGCCCCTGAACTCGTTGAAGATCGCACGAAACGGCTTGGCCATGACGTTGGCGAGCACGTTCAGGCGCCCACGATGGGGCATGCCGATCACGATCTCTCGCACGCCGAGCTGACCGCCGCGCTTGATGATCTGCTCGAGCGCGGGGACCATCGACTCGCCGCCATCGAGCCCGAAGCGCTTGGTGCCGGTGTATTTCACGTCGAGGAAACGCTCGAAAATCTCGGCCTCGATCAGCTTCTTCAGAATAGCCTGCCGCCCGCGCTGGGTGAAAGTCACGGGGCGGCCTTCGATGCGGTCTTGAATCCACACCCTCTGCTCGGGATCGGAGATGTGCATGTATTCGACGCCAATCGTGCCGCAATAGGTGCGCTTGAGAATGTCGAGCACCTGGCTCACCGTGCCGAATTCGAGACCGAGTGCGCCGCCGAGATAGATCGGGCGGTCGTAGTCGGCCTTGGTGAAGCCATAGGTCTTGGGCTTGAGCTCGGGATGCTCGCGGCGGCTCACGAGCTCAAGTGGGTCGAGCTTGGCGACGAGATGACCGCGGGTGCGATAGGCGCGGATGAGGAGCCGAAGGCCGAGGGAATCGCGCGCCGCGGCGACGCCAGACTGCTCAGCATCGTAGCCAGCGGGGAGCTCAGGCAGTGCGGCAGGCGCCACTGCCCGCCCATTGCCCGGAGCCCAGGACGGTCCGCGCGCCGCGGCAAGAACGGCCTCGGGATCGTCGTCGAGACTGGCAAAAAACTCGCGCCACTCAGGATCGAGCGAGTGAGGCTGCTCTTGATAGCGCGCGTACAGCTCTGCGAGATAGGTGGCGTTAGCGCCTTCAAGAAACGACGTGTTGGCGAACACGTCGTTCAGTTCGTGTCTTGTCATCAGGCAACCCTGCCGGCCGTTGGGGCCACTGGCGTGCCGGGCAAACAAGGCGAGCTTTAGGCGCCCGGCTCACGTTTCATGTAATACTCGTGCAAGGGTTGTTCCAAGGGCCGCAGGCGAATTGGCTACGACAACGCCAGCATCGCGCATTGCCTCAATTTTGTGCTTGGCGTCGCCCTTGCCGCCTGAGATCACGGCACCAGCATGACCCATGCGGCGCCCCGGCGGAGCGGTCGAGCCTGCGACAAAACCCACCACCGGCTTCTTGATATTGGAACTCGCGAGGAAGGCTGCACCTTCCTCCTCGGCGCTGCCCCCGATCTCACCGATCATGATGATCGCCTCGGTCGCGTCGTCGGCGAGGAAGAGCTTCAGCGCATCGACGAAGTTCGTGCCGTTGACGGGATCGCCGCCGATGCCGATGCAGGTCGATTGGCCGAGCCCTGCAGCAGTCGTCTGCGCCACAGCCTCATAGGTGAGGGTGCCTGAGCGCGACACGATGCCGACCTTGCCGGGGCGATGGATGTGGCCGGGCATGATGCCAATCTTACATTCACCCGGCGTGATGACGCCTGGGCAGTTCGGCCCGACGAGGCGCGTCTCGGAGCCTGAGAGCGCGCGCTTGACCTTGACCATGTCGAGGACCGGCACCCCCTCGGTGATGCACACGACAAGGCGGATGCCGGCATCAATCGCCTCGAGGATCGCGTCGGCAGCAAAGGCAGGCGGCACATAAACTGCACTTGCGTCGGCGCCGGTCTCGGCCACGGCCTGTCGCATCGTGTCGAACACCGGTAGCTCGAGATGCTTGGTCCCGCCTTTGCCCGGCGTCACGCCGCCGACCATCTTGGTGCCGTAGGCGATCGCCTGCTCCGAGTGGAAGGTGCCTTGTGCCCCGGTAAAACCCTGGCAGATGACGCGTGTGCTTTTATTGACGAGAACGGACATGAGCGATTGACCAGTATTGCAAATTTCACGCCGCGGCCTTGATGGCGGCCACGGCCTTCTTGGCCGCGTCGTCAAGATTGTCGGCAGGGATGATGGCAAGTCCCGATTTCGACAGGAGCTCCTTGCCGAGTTCGACATTGGTGCCCTCGAGCCTGACCACGAG
>JBLMXO010000360.1:0-4226 GCA_050257815.1 Actinomycetota bacterium | reverse complement strand
AGCGGAACTGGGGCCCGGGTAACTGCGGCGGCTTCTGAGGCGAGACCTCCCGCTCCTGTTAAGAGACCAGTCGCGGCGCGAGTCCAAGCCCGGCTCGCGCCGCAAGCTGTTTGTAGATGCGCACCATGAACGCGGTGGCGAACAGCGGTGTGATCAGGTTCAACACTGGCACTGAGGCGATCACGGCGATGATCAGCCCGCACATCGACACATAGCCGACATTGGCCTTCCTCAGCCGCTTCGCATCCTCGACCGGCAGATGCCGCATGGCCGCGAGCTCGAAATACTCTCGGCCGAGCAGGTAGCCGTTGCCGAGATAGAAGGCGATCACGTTGACGCCTGGGATGAGAAGGAGGAAGAGCGCAAGGATGTTGACCGCGAGCACCACGAAAAAGAACTTGAGCGAAAGTCCGATGGCGGGAAGCGTCGCGAGCGGCTGCCCGGGAGGGTCTAGCGGATAGACGGCCTTCTCGACCTCTGCCGCGATGTCGTCGATGTAGAGGCCTGCGATCAGAGAAGTGACGGGCGGGATGAGGAAGATCGACCCGACCACGAGCGCAAAGCCGCCCAGCCACTCGATCGTCGTTTCCAGCCAGTCCGGCAATTGCACGAAATGGTTGAACGTCCACTCGGTGGCAATGACGAGAAGGGCGAGAAGCCCGATGGTAAAGCCGACGCATTTCCACAGCACCGAGCGGAAGGGCGGGGTAAACAGCTGCTGAAAGGCTTGACCTGCGGCGGCGAGCATGACGTTTTCCTCACGGACTAGGCCGCGAATATAGTGCCGCCTGATGAAGACAAAAGGGGCCCAAGGCGAAGCGGGGAGCTGCAAGCAAAATGGCTGAGAAGATCTATGACGTGGTCGGCATCGGCAACGCCATCGTGGACATCATCGCGCGCTGCGATGAGGGCTTTCTCACCAAGCATGACCTCGCCAAGGGTTTCATGCGGCTGATCGATGCCCATGAGGCCGCCCGCCTCTATGAAGCCATGGGGCCCGCGGTCGAAAGGTCGGGTGGCTCGGTCGCCAACACCATCGCCGGGCTCGCCTCCTTCGGCGCCGAATGCGGCTTCATCGGCAGGGTGGCTGCCGACCAGTTCGGAGGCATCTTCCGCCACGACATCCGCTCGCTGGGGGTGGCTTACGAGACCGAGCCGGCCACCGAAGGCGCGCCGACCGCGCGCTGCCTCATCCTGGTGACGCCGGACGGCGAGCGCACTATGAACACCTTCCTCGGCGCGAGCGTCAATCTCAGCGCCGCCGACATCGACCAGGCCATGATCGAAAATTCGAAGGTCATCTATCTCGAAGGCTATTTGTTCGACCGTCACGAGGCGAAAGAAGCGTTCCGTGACGCCGCGCGCCGCGCGCGCGAAGCGGGGGTCAAGGTCGCGCTTAGCCTCTCCGACGCTTTTTGCGTAGACCGTCACCGGGACGATTTCCGCAAATTGGTGAGGGAAGGCGCCGACATCATCTTCGCCAACGAGAAGGAGATCACGAGCCTCTACCAGGTGAACAGTTTCGAGGAGGCGGCGGATTTCGCGCTCCAGGACTGCGAGATGGCGGTCCTGACCCGATCCGAGGCTGGATCAGTGATCGTTGCGGCAGGCACCACCATCGAGGTGGCCGCGCGGCCCGTCCCCCAAGTCGTCGACGTGACCGGCGCAGGTGACCTCTACGCCGCAGGCTTCCTCTTTGGGCTGACACATGGTGCGCCGCTCGAGACGTGTGGAAGCTTGGGCAGCCTCGCTGCCGCCGAGGTCATCAGCCATATCGGCGCAAGGCCCGAGACCCCTTTGCGCAAGCTCGCCGACGCGGAGGGCGTCATCGGCTAAATCAAGCGCGATCTGTGTCTTCCCGGCCACAGTAGGCCGAAATCGCCTTATGACTCTTATGGATAACACTTTGTAAACGCCAATCATTGGTATCTTGCATGGAACCAAGGCGGTAGGGGCCCTCAATGCAAAGTGTCGCGCGTTTGATCGTTGGAGCATTGCTTGTCGCCGCAGTGCCATCCCTTGCGCAGGCGCAAGGGGCGCCTGCGATCCAAGTCATCGGCGGAACCACCATCACGCTCGGCGGCGGTCTGCAGCAGCTTGCGCTGCCCGACATGAACTTCACCTTCAAGACCGACGCCGCTGGCGCCGCGGTCAAACGGCAAACGAACGGTACCCTCGACAATGTGGGCGGTGCCTTCACCGGCTCGATCGAGACGCCGTTTGGCTATTGGGGCGGGACTCCTGTAACCGGCGTCGCGTCTGGCTTCTTCGCCAATGTGAGCAACAACACGCGCAGGAAATGCATTTCGAGCCAAGACATCGAGTGCGAGGCTGAGAACATCATCGACAATCCAAACAAGCTCGACAGCTTCGGCTTTAGCCAATTCAAGACCAACACCGACCGCAATGTCGACTATTGGGGCGGTGGTGGCGAGGCGCGCTTCGGCAGAGCCGCCGAGCCGGTGCCTGACACCGGCGGCTATCTGTTTCGCTTCGCCTATTTCGGCATCGGCGGCGACGTGAGAGGCATCAATCAGGATAACACGCTGAGGCTCACCGGCGACGGTTTCACTGCGAACTCGCTGAAATACAACGAGTCGCTCGATACGACCTATGCCGGCGCCTATCTCTCACTCGGCGGTGAGTACAACATTCTGGGTTATCTCGGCATGGGCAGCTCGTGGGGCTTGCGCTCAGCCATCAATCTGCGTGCCGGCGTCTACGACGCTTCTACCGACTATTCCGGCGCCTTCACCCCCGACGGCGGTGCCACCACGCGCCTCGGCTTGTCTAAGGACCAGGTGGCGTTCATTGGCGCCGCGAGCTTCGAGACGCGCAAGCAGCTCGGGCCGCGCACCAGCCTGTCGCTTGTCACAGACTACGAATACTACTCCTACGCGCCGCAGATGAAATACGTCAACGCCGACGTCCTTCCCAACCGGACGTTCCAAGGCAGCGTGACCAAGACTAACGTCGAGGATAGCGATGCCTTCGAGGTCCGCACCACTCTGAGGCTCAACATCGCTTTGGGCGCTGTCCCCGCGCCGGTCTACAACGAGCCGCTGAAATAAAACTGTCTCATTGCCCGGCTTGAGCAAGCAATCCAGTAAACTCTGAACCCAATTTCTGAAATCGGTGGCTAATGGATGCCCGCCTTCGCGGGCATGATAAATACCGCCGTCAGAGTTTCCTGAGCGCGACCGTCTCGACCGCGTGGTTCTCGCCTTTGCGCAGGATGAGATCGGCGCGTTGCCGCGTCGGCAGGATGTTCTCCCTGAGATTGACAAGATTGATCGTGCGCCAGATCGATAGTCCGGTCGCGACCGCCTCCTCCTCCGACAGCGTGGCGTAACGGTGGAAATACGAGGCCGGGTCGCGGAACGCGGTCTGTCTCAGCCGTAAGAACCTCTCGACATACCACGCTTCCACCAGCTGCTCGGCGGCATCGATATAGATCGAGAAGTCGAAGAAGTCGGAGACGAACGGGATCGCCTCCCCGTCCTTCGGCAATTTCGCCGGTTGCAGCACGTTGAGGCCCTCGACGATGACAATGTCGGGACGTTCGATCACGATCTTCTGGTCGGGAAGCACGTCGTAGATGAGGTGGGAATAGACTGGCGCCTCGACCCGGTCCTTGCCCGACTTCACGTCACCGAGGAAATTGAGCAGCCGCGAGAGATCATAGCTCTCGGGAAATCCCTTGCGGTTCATGATCCCGCGCTCTTCAAGAACTGCGTTGGCAAACAGAAACCCGTCGGTCGGTACGAGCTCGACCCTTGGATGGCTCGGCCAGCGCGCGAGAAGCGCCCGCAGCACGCGCGCCGTCGTGCTCTTGCCGGCCGAGACGCTGCCGGCGAGCCCGATGATGAACGGCATCTTGCCGTCGGCCTTGCGCAGGAAATTGGTGGTGCTGCCATGCAGCTCTTGGGTCGACTCGACATAGAGATTGAGCAGCCGGCTGAGCGGCAGATAGACCTCGACCACCTCGTTGGTCGACACCCGCTCGGTCAAGCTGCTCAGATTGTCGAGCTCGGCCTGGTTGAGCGGCATCGGCGTGTCGGCGCGGAGAGCAGCCCACTCTTCGCGCGAATAGATGACGTAGGGAGAGAACGCGACGGTCGGACGCGCGGTCATGGGCAAGACGCTGGCCTCGGCGGTCAGCTCGCCGCGGCCTTTCGCCTCTTTTGCAGTTCGGTCGCGCTCATGCGCCGCTCGAGCTCTTCCAG
>JBLMXO010000359.1:0-5501 GCA_050257815.1 Actinomycetota bacterium | reverse complement strand
AAGGGCGTCCGCTGCGAGATCGTGATCCCGGCGGCGCAGGTGACCTCACGCGGATAAGTTCATTCGCCGTTTCGTCAACGGCCTCGTGATCTTCCGTGCGCGCAAGTTGAATTGCGGCGTGAGAATGCGCGCTTAAATCTCCAGGCAAGCCATCATGGAAAAAGAAGGAGAAGCCATGGTTACGCGACGCGAAGTTGCCTTGAGCGCCGTAGGCATTGTGGCGCTTGGGGCCGCGGGGCTCGGCGTGCTGAGATGGCGTGGTCGCGCCGACGCCGCCACCGAGACCTTCGAGGTCACGCACACGCCCGAGGAGTGGCGGAAGATCCTAACTCCCGAGCAATACGCCGTGCTGCGCGAGCAGGATACCGAGCGCCCCTTCACCAGCCCGCTCAACAACGAGCATCGCAAGGGCATCTTCACCTGCGCCGGCTGTGACCTGCCACTTTTCTCTTCCGAGACCAAGTTCAACAGCGGTACCGGTTGGCCGAGCTTCTATGCCCCCCTCGACAATGCGGTTAGCCAGGAGAATGACTATACGTTCGGTATGCTCAGGGAAGAGGTGCATTGTCGCCGTTGCGGCGGGCATCTCGGCCACGTGTTCAACGATGGGCCGCCGCCGACCGGCAAGCGTTATTGCATGAACGGCGTGGCGCTGAAATTCGTGCCCGCCTAGGCCGTTAAAATAGTTGCTTGACAGGTTGGAACCCGCGCGACCGCGCACGCGTTTGTGATTCGGTGGGTATGTGTTCTGAATTCCCGCCGAGCCGTATACGGGGGTGAAGGGGTCGGGGTCCGGCCCTTTCGCTCGCTGACTTGCCCTCTCCCCAGACAGGACGTGGCGCGGAATTCTCATCCGGCTTAATCTTCATTCCGTATTCGCCGATGATGCGGGACAGGGGAGGGTTCCATGCGGGGTGTCGCCGCTTCTTTGCTGATTCTGGTCGCGTCCTGGTCCCCGGCGCTGGCCAAGATCAAATTCTGCAACAATTTCAAATACGCGCTCCATATCGCCATCGCTCATGAGACGAGCAATGGTTGGGTCTCCGAAGGCTGGACCGGGGTTAAGCCGAACGAGTGCTACGAAGACGACGATTATTCCGAGATCACCTCGTTCTTCTATCATGCCGAGACTGACGCCATCGACACCGGCGACAACAACAAGACCACTTGGTCCTGGGGTAACAACCGCGCCTTCAGCGTGACGAACAAGCCGTTCAAGTTCGCCAATGCCGAATACAAGGCCAAGGATGCGCATTTCGCCGAATTCTCCGGCCCGGTGAAGTTCAACCATCCTTCCACGGTCGTGACCCTCACCTTCGTCGAGAACTCGACGACAATCTCGATTCCGAACTCCGACGATACCGACGAGAAGCACTCGCCGTGACCCTGCTGCGGCGCTAGGACTTACCCTGGGTCTTTCCTCGGCCATGTTTCGGGCTCAGAACCCACGCCCGCGCAATCGACGATACGAGGAGGGATTGATGAGCGATCGCACGATGCACAACGAGTTGCCACCGCCGGCAATTTTCATGCAGCTACTGTTCGGTAAGCAGATCACCTATTCGCTGTCGGGTGTGGCGCGGCTCGGCGTCGCCGATCACATGAGCAACAAGGCAAGTCCCGTCGAGGAACTCGCCACCAAGACCGGCGCACACGCGCCCTCGCTCTACCGCGCCATGCGGATGTTGGCGAGCCTCGGTGTGTTTAAGGAGAGCCCCAAACGTCACTTCGCCCTGACGCCGGTCGGAGAGTTGCTCAAGACCGACGCGCCCGTCTCGCTCCGCTACCTGGCGATGATGTTCGGCGAGGAATTCTCGACGCGTGCCTTTGCCCACATCACCGATTGTCTGCGCACGGGCGGCGACGGTGTCACCGCAGCCTATGGCAAGGACATCTGGCAGGTGCTGGCCGAGTACCCGGAGCAGTGCCAGGTCTTCCAGAATGCAATGAGTGCGAGCTCCTCCAGCTCGGTCCCGGCCATCGTCGAGGCCTATGATTTCGGCGCCATCAAGCGCATCGCCGATGTCGGCGGCGGTCATGGGTTTTTGCTCGGCTCGATCTTGCGAGCCAATCCCGCATTGAAGGGCGTCCTGTTCGATCGTCCCGAGGTAGTGCAGAGCCTACCCAAAGGCGCCTTCGCGGGACTCGATGGCAGGACAGCGATCGAGGGCGGAAGCTTTTTCGAGCGCGTGCCTGACGACTGCGACGCTTACATCATGAAGCACATCATTCACGACTGGGACGACGAGCACTGCTGCACGATCCTTCGTCTCATGCGCGACAAGCTCCCCGCCAATGGCCGCGTGCTTGTCTGCGAGATGGTGGTGACCGATGAGCCAGGTCCTACGCCTGCCAAGATGCTCGACATCGAAATGCTGGTGATGACGGTCGGCGGCAAGGAGCGCACAGAAGCCGAGTTCGCCGAGATCTTCGCCGCATCGGGGCTCGAGCTCAACCGCATCGTCCCGACGTCGCGGCCGATCGCGGTGATCGAGGCCATCCGCGCTTAGGGCTTACGCAAACGAAGAGCCCGGCATGCACGAGCACGCCGGGCTCTCGATGTTGAGGCATGTCTCGACGGACGCGGCTAGTAGCAATAATCCCAATAGCCACGGGTATGAGCTTGGTTCGCCCAATACCAGCAGAGATTGGAAGCAGGCACCGGCGGGATCGCGCTCACGGCGAGGATCGTGCCGAGCGCGACACCGGCGACCCAAGTTCCGTAATAGGGCTTGCGCACCCAGGCCTTATAGGGACGCACGACGACCTTCTTGTTCACATAGACGTTCTTGTTGACCTTGACGGTCTTGTTGACCTTCACGGTCTTGTTCTTGAGCTTGACGTTCTTGTTGACGTGAACCTTTGCGTGCTTTGCCTCGATGATGAGCGGATCGCCGGCGGCGAAGCTCGCACCCACCCCCGGTGCGAGCGCTGCCGCTGCAGCGGGGAGCGTCAGTCCAAGCACGACCAAGCCGGTCACGGCTGCCGAGCCAATTTTATGCGTCCATCTCATGTTGCGATTCTCCAGCTGTTCGATCGGGCTTGGAGTGCACAGTAAAGTGGCACGAACGCGGCGCGCTGCTCGTCAGTTGGCAAACCGGGGTGCGGCATGTTGGCGACACGAGCCCGTTATCCCCACCTGAAAAATAGGAGCGGCGGCACTCAAGCCCGCTCTGGGCGTTAGTAGGACAGGCACTGCCGGTATTTCGACGTGTCGAAACCGGAGGCAACCGATGTCTGATAACGCACCGTCACTCCGCGCCCTCATCGTAGAGGACGAATTTGTGATTGCATTGGACCTCGAAGCCCAAATGAGAAAATTGGGTTTCGACGTTTGTGGCGTCACATCGAATGCGAGAGAAGCGTTGTCTCTGGCGATGCATCACGCGCCCGATCTCACGATCATGGATGTCTATCTCCAAGGCGCTCGCGACGGTATTGAGCTGGCAAGGCAGATCCGCGATTTGCTCGCCACGTCAGTGATCTTCATCACCGCCTACAGCGACGACGATGGGCTAATGGAGCGGATTCGGCGGCAAGTTCCCGAAGCTATCGTGTTGTCCAAGCCGCTCTATGGGCCCCGGCTTACCGATACGGTAACGCGTCTCGAACGAGACAAGCGGCGCGCACATCAGCCTTGTAGTTGAGCAGCCTTCACCGTCTTAGCAAAAGAGATAGGTGACGAGTTGCGGCCTCGCTCGCGACCTGATCGGAGATGGCGACGACGGCCGCGGCAAGCTGGCGGAGTGGCTTGGCGTAGGATCTCTGGGGTGGATCGCTACTCTCCGCAACGCTCGTGTTTGTGGTGAGCTCATCCAGGAATGCGACCAGCCGCTCGCTCTGCTCGATCTCGGTTGCCAGTCTCTCCCAGGCATCTGCGAAGGTGAGAAACTCGTGCCGGTCTTGCGCGGTGCAGGCCCTCTCTGCGACCTCGATACAGCGGGCTGCGTGCGCGACGCATGCTTCAGAGTGTGTCGACATTTCGGTGCACCCCTCTTTCGTGCCCGAACCATAAACGATCCAACCTCACGGTCGTTCCCGATAAAAAGACGCCGACGCGCAGGGAAGGAACTCATGAGGTGATAAATGCACCTCGGAGCGGCGGGACAAGGGGCGCCTCCGGGGGCGCGGCGTTACGCCTCGCACGATGTAAGTGCGGCGCCATCTTGAAACAAATCGTCACAAAATACCTTGGGCCCGCTCCAATCTAGTCG
The DNA here is from genome assembly GCA_050257815.1 of Actinomycetota bacterium. Lineage (GTDB taxonomy): Bacteria > Pseudomonadota > Alphaproteobacteria > Rhizobiales > Methyloligellaceae > Methyloceanibacter. The sequence continues at coordinate 1,287 of JBLMXO010000359.1, read as the reverse complement.
CAATTGCAACTGGTTGAGCAACGAAACTCTCGGCTAAGTGGGACTGGTATCCAGTGAAGGAGATCCGAGATGAAAACGCGGCTTCGGCTCGTCGCTTGTCTAGGGACGCTCGTGGCTCTCGTCGCCAGCCGAGATAACGCCAACACGGCGCAGAAGGAGACTCCGAGCAATGTCTCGACAGCCTTGCTTTACACTGATGGAACGATCATCCGCATGGCACAAGACGATTGGAATGAGCCCGAGCCCCGCGCCAAGCGCCGGTCGTCCGTATAACAGAAGCTATCGGCACTTGGTCGATGGTGATTTGGCTGCCGAGCATGTCTGCTCTTGCGAGCCTCCCGCCAGGCCCGATGCGGCCATAGCGTTGCGACGCGTCTCGGCGAACGCTTCCTCGGTCGTCGCCGATTGCGAAAACACATTGATCACGATCACGCCCGTGGTGATGAGGGCCATGCCGATAAGCGCAGGAAGATCGAGCGTCTGCTTGGCCCAGACCCAGGCAATGGCCGTGACCATGACGATCACCAATCCCGACCACACGGCATAGACGATCCCGGTCGGCATCGTCCGAAGCGGGAAGGAGAGAAGCCAGAACGCGGCGACGAAGCACACGACGGCGATAATGCTCGGGATCGGCTTCGACAGGCTTTCCGACGCGGCCAGCGCGATCGTGGCGATCGTTTCGGTGACGATCGCCCCGGCGAGACACGAATAGGTCGTGATAGGACTCAATCGGGCCCCCATGGGGCAGGCAACGGCGTTGCAAAACTGAGAAAGTTGGCTCCCCGGGCCGGACTCGAACCAGCGACCCAGCGGTTAACAGCCGCTTGCTCTACCAACTGAGCTACCGGGGAATAGCGCGTTGCGCCCTAAAGGGCGCCGTTCAAGCGGTAGATAGCAAAAGGGTCGGCGCCTTTCCAGAGCTTTGCGCCCGCATCGCGAGAATAGAAAGGCGGGGCAGGGCGCGGCGCAAGGCGGTGTTGCGCCTCAAACTTCAAGTCCTTATGTCCCAAGCCTCAATCAGCGTTCGGGATGAAAGCCGCGCAATGGCCCATAAAGTCCACCTGTTCAATCGCCATTGGCATCTGCCGAAATCAAGACCGATTCGCATCGGGCTTGGGATTGTGCTGATTGCAGGCGGCCTGCTCGGTTTCTTGCCCGTGCTTGGCTTCTGGATGCTGCCGCTCGGGCTCCTCGTGCTCTCGGTCGACATCCCCGTCGTGCGGCGCTGGCGCCGCCAGGTCACGGTGTGGTGGCACCGCAAGAGCGGCAAGCCGGATGCCGCTC
>JBLMXO010000358.1:0-11632 GCA_050257815.1 Actinomycetota bacterium | reverse complement strand
CGCGAATGGCTCGCGCGGGCTCTACGTGCGCCGCGCGATCGCGCCTGGATTGCCGATGGTTATGTGTCCGACCGCTGGCTCCCGGTGTCACCGGTCACCGGCGCCGTCGATGCCTTCGAATGGAAGGCTCCGGTCGATGCCATCGGCCGCGGCGACCAGAGGCTCGTCATCGAGGAGCGGCCCGAGCCCCCGATGAAGGAGATAAAAGCCGCGCCCAAGGCTCTCCCTTCAGCCGAGCCAGTCGAGCCGGAAGAGCCAGAAGAGAAGGAACCTGAAACGGTGGTGGAGGAGGTTCAGGCTCAAGCGCCGCCGCCGCCGGTCAAAAAGGAAACGCCCGTCCAACCCGAGGAGCGGCCAAGGCCGAGGCTGTTCGTTCCAGACCGGCCTCCCGACGATCCTGGCGTGGCTGAGGCCGAAGCCGACGACAACCCGAGCTCGCTCGAGCGCCTCCGCGCGGCGCAGATCCGCTGAGTGCATCGGGCCACGAGCCCGTCGGCTTGCATCAGTCAGGCAATGGCATTAAGTCAGCCGGGCGTATCTTCGACCCACACCAGGCGCCGCTGTAGCTCAGGGGTAGAGCAGGGCTTTCGTAAGCACTAAATCATTAGCAACAAAAATGCCCCGGAGGCTTAAAAGGGCACGTTAATAAAAGACGACTCGTCACCTCCCGGCTGCACGCTGGTTGCAAGCCGGATATCTAAGCCGCTGTAGCTCAGGGGTAGAGCAGGGCTTTCGTAAAGCCAAGGTCGGGAGTTCAAATCTCTCCAGCGGCACCATTCCAACCGGCGTCAATTCCGACAACAGAACGAAGTCGCGGCACTCAAGAAGCGCCGCTGCCGATCTTTTTTGCGAAGCAAGAAGCGTTATGGTGCCGAGTTCTAGGTGCAGAACGACAGATAGCACCAATAACCGCGCGGGGTGCGAATGGCGCATTGACGCAACGCGATGCGCGATGCGGTCGAACAAGAACGGGCGCTGCCCCAGCCCCAGGCATAGGGGCTCGAGGCCTGGCAATAGCAAGCGAACGCCGCTGATGGCAGGACCACTGACGCCACGAGAGCGGCAGAGGCAATGAGCAATTTCGTCTTTGTCATGACTACACCCTGCAGATTTTGCGATCCTGGAGAAAACTTAATCTCGCGCCTTTCTTGCCTGGGGATTGGTCGTCTGTCCCCGGTGTGCTAAACAATAAGGAGGCAGAGCATACGCCAGAGGTGAGAGAAGATGTACAAGAATTCCGCGATGCTAAAATTTGCGTTAGCCGTCACATTACTTACGCTTGCTGCTGTGCCCGCGCGCGCCGAGGGTGGTGGTGGCACGGCGACGCCGCAGCAAATGCCCTCGATCTGCCAATCCCAGGCAGCAAGTCTTAAGCTGTCCGGCGGCGCTGCTGATGCCTTCGTCCAGAAATGCACCTCGTCTTCAGCCAGCGCCGAGCGCAAGGCGACGCTGAAGATGGAAGGCACGAAGTAGGCAGCCCTTTTCGATCGGACAATCCTCAGGCCTTGGCGCGGAGCCAACGTCGCCAGCGCCGAGGTCGAGATGTTGCCTGTTGGGGAGGCCGGCCAAAGCGACTGGTCGAATGATTACTCTTGAGGATTGCCTGGCCTTTTGTGGTCTGACTGAAGAGGAAGTGCTCGCGATCGCCGAGCATGAGCATATCCCCGAAATTGCCGCCGCGGCGCTTGCCGAGTATCTCACCTGCCAAGAGCACGGCGAGGATCGCATCCGCGACATGATCGTCGACGACATCCGCGCGAGCCAGCAGCGCGGCGACTGCACACATGTGCGAACGCTTCTGCACGTGCTGCATCACTTCTTGCGCACGCACCCTACCGCTTGCCCTGCCAACCACCCGTGGAGCAGCCGGTTCTAAGCCGGACCCGCAAACTCAATGCTGGTAAATGTAGACACCGGGCGCCGCGCACAGCGGCACGAATCCGCGTGACAGCGCGCCGATCGCAGGCGGGGAGACCCGCTCGGGGTCGCTCTTGCTCTCAAGCCAGGCGACCCATCCGGGCCACCACGAGCCGTCCATGTGGGTGGCGAGGCTCAGCCAGCTATCGGGATCGACATACCGGTCGCCGGGCTTGCGCGTCGCAATCATGTAGTGGCGTCCGTGATGGCCGGGCTCCGACAAGATGCCGGCATTGTGCCCGCCATTGGTGAGGACGAAGGTCACCTCGGTGTCGGTAAAGAGCTCCACTTTATAGACCGAGCGCCATGGCGCGATGTGGTCGGTCTCGGTGCCGATGACGAACATCGGCACCTCGATGTCCTTGAGCGCGATGACCTTGCCTTCGACGGCGTAGCGGCCGGCGGTCAGCCGGTTCTCGAGGAACAGCCCACGGAGATATTGCGAATGCATGCGATAAGGCATGCGCGTCTGGTCGGCGTTCCACGTGGTGAGATCGGTCATCGTCTCACGCTCGCCGAGCAGATATTCGTGCATCATCTTCGACCATACGAGATCGTTCGAGCGCAGGATCTTGAAGGCGCCCGCCATCTGCTTGGTGTCGAGCACGCCCTGATCCCACATCATGTCCTCGAGGAAAGCCACCTGGCTTTCATCGACGAACAGCATGAGCTCGCCGGCCTCGCTGAAATCGGTCTGTGCGGCAAGCAGCGTGATGGTGGCGAGCCGGTTGTCGTCGTCGCGGGCCATGGTCGCGGCGGCGATGGAGAGCAGCGTGCCGCCGATGCAATAACCGGTGGCGTGTACCTTGCGGCCCGGCACGATCGCCGTAACCGCATCGAGCGCCGCCATCACTCCCTTAGTGCGGTAGGCATCGAAGGTGACGTCGCTGTCCTCTGCGGTGGGATTGCGCCATGACACCATGAACACGGTGAAGCCGCGCTGGACGAGATAGCGCACGAGCGAGTTATGCGGGCTCAGATCGAGCACGTAGTACTTCATGATCCAGGCGGGGATGATCAGCACGGGCTCGGCCACGACGTTTGGCGTGGTCGGCGTATACTGGATGAGCTCCATTAGCTCGTTGCGGTAGACGACCGTGCCGGGCGTGATGGCGAGGTCGACCCCGACACGCAGGCCATCGGTAGCCGGCGGCTGCCTCGTTAGATTGCGCCAGATGTCCTCTTCCAAGTTCTTGGCGCCGCGCACGAGATTGGCGCCCTGTTCCTTCGCCGTCCGCTCGATGATGACCGGGTTGAGCCAGGGAACGTTGGACGGAGACCACACGTCGAGTAATTGGCGCGCCATGAAGTCGACCCGCTCGGCATTTTTCGGCGACATGCCGCGTACCTCGCGCGTTGCGCTCTTCCACCATGCCTCCTGAGCAAGGAAGCCCTGCTGCCACCACGAGTAGGGTGGCTTTTGCCAGGCTGGGTCGGTGAAACGCCGATCGCCTGTTTGCGGTGGGAAAGGCGCCTCGACATTGTTCGCGTTGCCGCGAGTCAGGAAATGCGTGAGCTGCGCGCCAGCCTCGATGGCCTCGAGCCCGAGCTCAAGCAAGCGCCCGGGCGCATAGGAAAGATGCGAGGCCCAATCGAACCACGCGGCATAGAGCGCATGCGGCGAGATGCCTTGCGTGAAGCGCGCCGTCACCGCGCGCGACAGGCGGTCCATCGTATCAAAGGAGGGCGCGTTCCAGTCCTTGGCAGGTGGTGGAGCGCAGGGGGGCTTCGCCACGAATTTATCACCACCGGGATAGGGTGATCCGAGCCGTGTGGGAGCTTCGTTCATGACAATTCTAAGGGGCCAATGCCGAAAGGTTCAAAACTCAAGATGCCGAAGCGTGGCCAGCATCCAATACAAGATCGATGGCAATAGAGCGTTGCGCTTGGTCAAGATTTGGCGCGCTGCTTCCGATCGCCGGTGAAAAAACGCGCTCCAAATGTAGCCCCTTATATCCCTTATATAATGTAGCCCCTTATATAAAGGGATGATCACCACTTTATGAAAGTGGGATGAGGCTGCGGCATTAAGCCTTGCCGGTCCTAGCATGGCTCATCGTTGGGTGCTCCGGCGCGAAGACTTGTCCATCAGGTTTCTCGCCGGGAACCTCGATCCATTCCGGCGCAAGCAGCGTGAGTTCATTGTCGCTACCGGCCGCGAGTGTATGGATATAGAAGCCGTGCGCGACTTCGTCGGTGACCTCCATGACGGGGGAGGGCGCGGACAGAATGGTGAGGCCGCCGCAATGGCCGATCCAGTCGATATGGCGATGGCCGTGCATCAGCACGACGCGATGGGCGAGCGGCTTCAGCTTGCGCACGAACCAATTGCCGTTGATCAGCGCGGTGCCGATGCGCTCGGAGAGGGTCTTCGCCTTCCACGGATATTCGACCACATGGTGATGCAGCGCGATCACCCAAACCGCGCGTGGGTTTTGCGCCGCCACGTACTCGATGCCGCGCATCTGCTCGGCAGAGATCATGCCGAGCGCGTTGGTGAAGGAGAAATGAGTGTCGGCGTTGGAGTTAAGCACGATGACGCCGAGCCCATCATCTTGATCAGGTTGCAGCACCATGGGAAAGACCCGGGCCCAGAGCTCGTCGAGCCGCTTTGAGAAGAACGGACGGCCGGTATCAGCGAAGCGGGCGATCACGCCGCGATGCGGCTCGAGCGTCTGGTCGAGGGTCTTGCCGAGCTTGTGGGTCCTGCGGCCGATAATCTTGACCCGCTTGCCCTGCACCGCATCCATTGCCGAGAGCATCCTGAGCTGACGCAAGCGGATGTTGGGACTGCCGGGCAAATCCATGCGCGCCGGGTTCGTGCGATCGACGATATTGAGGTCGTGGTTGCCGGGGAGGATCAGCATGCGCTCCACGAGCTTGGGATAGGGCGCGATCGTGGTGAAAAACTCCGCCCACTCGCTCGCCAGCCCTGCATCGGTGACGTCGCCGCTGATAAGCACGACGTCGAGCGGTGCCTTGATGTTGATCGCATCGAGCTCGGCGAGAAGCCGCTTGAGGCGGACATTGCCGCGCGGACCGAGCCGCCCGCTTTCTAGGCGGAATCCGTAACGCTCGCCCACGATATGGATGTCGGAGAGATGGGCGATCCGCCACGTCCGTGGCTTCCCGGTGCGGACGCCGAACGCTCGCAGCGTTTCAGGCTGCGGCATGAGTGCATCGGCGAACCCCCACAACAGAGCTGCGGCCGCGAGATAGAGGGCGACCACCAAAAGGCTGTTGGCGAGCGCGACCTTGGCGAGGCGGGTAAAGGAATCGATTTCTTCGAGCGTGGCAAAGAGATGCGCGCGCGGCCACGCCCAGGCGGCCACTGCAAGCGCAAATGCCGAGACGAGGATGCCGGCAACGGCAGCGGCGCCTGCGCGCAGCTTGGCGCGGCTCGTGTCACTTGCATTCGAAGCGAACACGCGCTCGGCAAAATGGCGCAATACCTCGCGGCATGCGGCATAGCCCGGCTGCACGAGGAGGGCGTTGAGCGACCAGAAGCTCGTCTCGGCGAGGCGGAAGAGCGGGCGCCAGCCGAGCCATGCGATGACCAGCGCCACGACCAGAAGAATGATCGTCCACAGCCCAAGCTCGGGCGAGACGACGTTGTCGGAGATCGCTCTGAGCCACATGGTTGTCGCGATCGGGATGAAGCCGAGCACGATGCCGGGGACGACGAGAAGAAGCGCCCAGGCGATGATGAGCTTAGGCCAGCTGATCTCGACCAGCATGCCGCCGGCCAGTGCCAGCATCGAGCGCTTCTTCGTGCTCGAAGCGTCGGCCTCGATGTCGCCCTTGCGCGGGTCGATGATGGGCTCGGTCGTCACTTGAACAGTTTAAGCGATTCCTCGGCGAGGACACCGCCGGTGAGCGTGATGTCGGCGAATGGAAGCTTGTCGGCGATTTCCACGTTCGTCACCATGATCTGTCCGATCTTGGTTGCCAGCTGTGCGATCGATGCGCCGAACACGACGCGGGAGATGCCGCACCAGATGATCGCGCCCATGCACATGGGGCAGGATTCGCCCGAGCTGTAGAGTGTGGTGCCTTTCAGCTTGTCCGGTCCGTGGGCGGCGAGGAAATTGCGGATGGCGACCATCTCGCCATGAGCGGTCGGGTCCTTCTCCTGAATCCCAAGGTTGCGGCCGCGCGCCAGTACCTCACCGTTGCTGACGATGACGGCGCCGAAGGGATAGTCGCCTTGTGCCGCCTCTTCGAGCGCGAGCCGCATGAATTTCTCGTCGTCGGCAGTCGCCGGACTTTCGATGCCGCGAGCAAGCGCCGGCCAGGAGACCGGCAATGCCAACGCGCCGAGCGCGAGCACGGCAACATTCCGCCGACTGAGTCTGATTGCGTGCGGTCCAAGCTTTGTATGGTCCATTGCTTTGGCCTTCTCCGTGCTGTGCAAGCTCAGCATGGCGCACCCGAAATGGTGCGGCCAGGCTCTGCGATGGGCGAGCTTAACAAAGATTTCAAGAGACGACGCGCCGCAGGCCGAACGCGAAACTGTGATCGGCGAACGGTTGCCTCATGAGGCTCAGCTGCGGCAAAAACCTGAGCTGAATTGATCCATCCTCAGGGAGCAAGCTGCGCCATGTCATTTTCAATGTACCAGGCCTCTGTGCCCGCCTTTCTCACTATGCTGAAGAACCTCACCGCCATCCTCGACAAGGGCGAGGCTTACGCCACCGAGCATAAGATCGCGCCCGAGGTGCTGATCAATTGGCGGCTTGCGCCCGACATGTTTCCCTTTTCGCGCCAGATCCAGATCGCAGCGGATTTCGCCAAGGGCACCACGGCGCGGCTCGCCGGCGCCGAGGTGCCGAGCTATCCCGACGAGGAGAAAACCTTCGCCGAGCTCAAGGCGCGCGTCGCCAAGACGGTGAAATTCGTGCAAGGGTTTAGCGCCAAGCAGATCGACGGCTCAGAGACCCGCGACATCACCCTCACGGTCGGCGCCCAAGAGTTGCGCTTCAAGGGCGAGCCTTACCTCGTGCATTTCGCCCTTCCCAACTTCTATTTCCATGCGACGACGGCTTACGCGATCCTGCGTAGCTGCGGCGTGCCGCTCGGCAAGCGCGACTTTATCGGCGAGATCTGACGCTCCGCGATCGGCTCAGGCTTGCGTTGCGGAGCGGCCGCGAAAAATGAACGTCATGACGATCCCGGCGATGAACCCACCGATATGCGCCATGTAGGCGACGCCGCCGACATCGGCGTTGCCGATCGTGCCGACGCCGCTGATGAGCTGGAGCGCGATCCAAAGCCCGAGCACGACGAAGGCCGGCATCGCCACGATCTGCCGGCCGACCAAGACGTTCACGCGCGACTGCGGGAACATGAGGATGTAGGCCCCGAGCACGCCGGCGATTGCTCCGGAAGCACCGACATTCGGAACTGATGATTCGGGCGAGACGGCATATTGGGCGAAGGTCGCCGCGATGCCTGCGAGCAAATAGAAGATCAGGAAGCCGACGTGGCCGAAGCGGTCCTCGACGTTGTCGCCGAAGATCCACAAGAACAGCATGTTGCCGAAGAGATGAAACCAACTTCCATGCATGAACATCGCGGTGAAGATGGTCACCGCACCGCCGGTCGGGTCTTGCGAGAACCGCGCAGGAATGAACGCCCATTGTTCGATGAAGTGATCGCCGCCGGAGAGCTCGACCAGGAAGAACAGAACGTTGAGCCCGATAAGGACGAAAGTGACGACCGGAGTTGTCCGCCGTTGGCTGTCGTCGTCTCCGACCGGGAACATTTGGCGACCGTGCCTCGTTCGGGAGGAAGCTGAGCGATCATAGCAACGGGCCTCGCTAAGTCCATGTGTGTGCGCTGCGAAAAGGCAAAAATCTGAGCGATTCCCGATGGGTGCGGCGTAACGGACACACCGGAAAGGTCGATTAGGGTGGCTCTCGGTCGATCCAGGGGCTAACGTGTGAGGGCTACGGGGGCGAGATGGGCGGACGATACTTAAGCGCCGGTGTGGCTATCGCGCTCGGCATGAGTGTTTCACTCATGGCTGCAATCGTCGCGCGGGCGGAGGAGGGGCCGCCATCCTCCGCGACCACCGACAAGACCGCACACGCGAATGCTGCCGGCCCTACCGCGCCTGCCGCCGAAACCGCCTCCGACAGCGCGACGCAGTCCGACAAAGCGTCAGAGGCCCGGACCAACACGGCTGCGGCGACACCAAGCGCTGAGCCTGAGTCGTCGACGTCCTCGAGCGCGAGCGCGCCTTCGCCCGATGCCACCACGTCACCGCCGAGCGAGGCCGCTGAAAGCACCCCGGCGAATCCCGTCATCATCGCCATCCGCGCCAAGCTTGCCGAGCCCGCGACGCACAAGAACGCCGCATCGGAGGACGTTGCGGCGTTGCAAGCCTTCTATGCCGAGCGCACAAGCGCACCGCTGTGGATCACGGGCATGGGCTTCTCGGCGCGCGCTCAGGCCGCTATCACCGAGATCGAGAAGGCCGATGATTGGGGCCTCTCAGCCGACGACTTCGATCTCCCGCCGCTTGCCGATCTTCCGGCGAATATCGACGAACAGGCGACCGACGAGGTGAAGCTCGACCTTGCCATTTTGAAATATGCGCGCTTTGCCCGTGGTGGCCGCCTGACGCCCTTGCGGCTCAGCGATCTCCTCGACCAGAGGCCCGACCTTCGCAACCCCAAGACCGTGCTGAATGAGATCGCGGGCGCCACGGCACCCGACGCATATTTGCGCGGGCTTCAACCTAAACACGTTCAATTCGAGCGCTTGCGCCAAGCCCTGGTCAAGGCGCGCGCCAAAAGCAAGAAAGGGGTCAACACCGCCTATATCCAGCGTATCATCCTCAATATGGAGCGCTGGCGCTGGATGCCCGCCGATCTCGGCTCCTACCACGTCGAGGACAACATCCCCGAGTTTGTCGGCCGCGTGATCAAGAACGGCAAGACCGTCTACGCCACCAAGGTGGTGGTCGGATTGCCGAAATATGCCACGCCCATCTTCTCCGCTGACATGCGCTCGATCGTGTTCAATCCCGATTGGACCGTGCCCGAGACGATCATCACCGAGGACCTGACGCCCGCTCTGAAGGCCGACAACGGACCCGACCTCTCAATCCTGCGCGATCACGAGCTGAACGTGAGCTATCAAGGCAAGCCCATCGATCCCGCTCAGGTCGACTGGGGCCGCGCCAATGTCATGTCATACACCTTCACCCAGCCGCCAGGGCCCGACAACGTGCTCGGCAAGCTCAAATTCAACTTCCCCAACCGCCACGCCATCTACATGCACGACACCATCCAGCCCGAGGTGTTCGACGAGACGGTGCGCATGGCGAGCCATGGCTGCGTCCGTGTGTACCAGCCGGCAAAGCTCGCGAGCTTCCTGCTTGCCGAGGACAAGGGCTGGTCCGACCAGCAGGTGAAGGACATGCTCGCCGAGGGCAATAACAGCGTGATCTCGCTGTCCCACAAGATCCCGGTCCATCTCACCTATTTCACCGCGACGGTCGATGAGAAGGGGAGAGTGCAGACCTTTGACGACATCTACGAGATCGACAGCAAGATGGCCTCGGCCCTTTTCGGCAAGGCCGCGAAGCTCGACGAGCTTGAGGCCGATGCGGGCACGAGCGGCGGGCGGAAGCGCTCCGCCTGGAACTCCAGCCACGGTGGGCTGACCGAGGCGATTTCCGGCCTGTTCGGCAACTAAGCAGGTACCGGTTGAGCTATTTCGCCGGCGCCAGTACTGCCACGCGCTCGATCGCGGCAAGAATGGCGCGGGCAAGCTCGGTGAGAGTAGGATCACGCGCCCCCATGACGAGGACGAGATCGCCCTCTTGCGCCTCCTCGGCGATGCGCTCGACCAGCCACTGGCGCGACGGCGCGAACTCCGCATGGGGGCCCTTCGCGGCGATTTCGGCGACGATGTCGGCGGCGGAGAAGTCGCGGGTCGCCGTGCCGCCGGCATAGAACACTTCGAGCATGAAGAGACGGTCGCGCGGCTCAAGTTCCTTGGCGAATGTCCTGACGAAGTCGTTGCGCAGGAAGCGGGTCGGCCCATAGCCGTGCGGTTGATAGACAGCGAGCACGCGCTTTGATCTGAGCCGCGCGGTCCTGATTGCTGCGGCGATCTTATCGGCGTTGTGGGCGAAGTCGTCGATCACCTCGATGCCGCGCACCCTGCCGATGGTCTGGAAACGGCGTCCGATTCCCCTGAACGACGCGAGCGGCTCGGCCATATCGGCAAGCTCGACTCCGACCAGGGTCGCAGCCGAGATCGCCGCGAGCGCGTTGGCGACATTGTGCGCGCCGGGGATCGGTAACATGAAGGCGACGTCCTCGACGCGGAACGTGCTCGATCCGGCGTCAAGTTCGACGTCCTCGCCGCGAATATCGGCCTTCGGGGTGAAGCCGAATCTGAGCGCCGTGCCGGCAAATCGATCGAGATTGTCAGTGTCGCCCACGACCAGAGCCTCGCGTGTGCGGGCGCGCAAGGTCGCGAACATCGCCGCGACCTCGGCGGTCTCGCGATGATCGCGCTGCAGATTGAGGATCACTCCGATCGCTGGCGCATAGCGGACGAGCGTGCCGTCGCTCTCGTCGGCCTCGACCACGAGCAGATCGGACGAGCCGGCACAAGCATTCCCCGGCAGGCCTTGCGCCTGGAGCAAAGGGAGATCGCCTCCGGTGATGACGGAGGGGTCGAGGCCGGCACCGCGTAGGATCTCGAACACCATGCCGGTTACCGTCGACTTTCCGCTCGTGCCGGTGATGGCGATCGAGCGGTGGGTGGAGACGAAATGGGCGAGAAGTTCCGAGCGGTGGACGATCGGCACGCCGAGCGCGCGCGCTCTCGCGACATCGGGCACATGATCCTCGACGGCGGTCGAGACGACGAGGGCCGCGCAATCGGCGCCGACGCCGCTTCCGTCTTGCGGGTACACGGCAATGCCGAGCGCCTCAAGATCGGAGCGGAGCGAAGAACGCTCGCCGCGATCGAAGGCGCGGTCGCTGCCGCTTGCCTTGCCTCCGGTCATCGCTTGAAATTGTGCGAGGGCGCTCATGCCCGACCCGGCAAGCCCCGCATAGTGGAAGCGTCCGGATTCCTTGGGATCGGGAATTCCCGACGTCACCGGCGCGACAATGAGGACGAGATCGCCTTCGTCCATACGGGTGAACAGCTCGGTGACGTCACGATTCGAAAGCCGCACGCAGCCGTGGCTCGCCGTCCGTCCGACGAGGTCCTCGTGGTTGGTGCCGTGCAGATAGATGTAGCGCGAGCGCGAGTCGCAGCCCGGCCCGCGGTTCACGCCATCCTCGAGTCCATCGAGGGTGAGAATGCGGGTGAGGATGAGATCGTCGTGGCGCGTCTCGCCGCACCATCTTTCACCGGTCCTCTGTCGTGATACGAAGACTGCGCCTTGTGCTGCATCCTCGCCGATCTTTCGTCGGACCTGATGCCAGCCGGGCGGGGTGCGAAAGGAGCCCTCCTCACCGCCGATGCCCCTGCGCGCGGTCGAGACCGGCCAAGCGGCCACGGGCGCGCCGCCTTCGATCAGAGTGGCGACCTGGCGCTCGGCATCGACCACGAGCATGCGCCCAGGCATCTCCGCCGGCGCGCCCTTGCGCATGAGGCCTTCGCGCACAAGCTCGAGCGCGCGAGCTGAGGAGAGTTTGTCGATTCCGGAGGTCACGCGCGCACTCTGCCATAGACGACGCGC
>JBLMXO010000357.1:0-7720 GCA_050257815.1 Actinomycetota bacterium | reverse complement strand
CGGTCGCAGTCAGAAGCGGCACCGGGCTCAACATGACGATATGGCCCGGCTGAAACCAGCGCGTGGCGATCTCCGGATGCGCGAGCGGCGTCCATAGGCTGAAGATGGCGATGAACACGCTAACGGCGATGAGCGCGTAACGGGCGATGCCATAGGCCCATTCGCGCAAGGCCTCGTCGCCCTTCATGATGAGCCAGCCGGCCGACAGCAGCACATAGCCCGCGAGCACGGCGATCGCGGTCACGATCGAGAAGGGCGTGACCCAGTCGAAAGGGCCACCGGCGAACTTGTTGTCAACGACGGCGAAGCCTTGCACGAAGGCGCCGATGATCGCGCCTTGCATCAGCGCCGCGAGCAAAGAGCCGCCGGCAAAGGCCGTGTCCCACATCCACCTGCTGCTCTCGGCCTTGAAGCGGAACTCGAAGGCGACGCCGCGCAGGATGAGTCCGATCAGCATGAGGATGATGGGGATATAAAGCGCTGGCAGCATCACCGCGTAGGCGAGCGGGAAGGCCGCGAGCAGGCCGCCGCCACCCATCACCAGCCACGTCTCGTTGCCGTCCCAAAAGGGCGACACCGAACCCATCATCGCATCGCGGTCTTTATCCGACGGCGCGATGGGGAACAGCGCGCCGAGCCCGAGGTCATAGCCGCCGAGCACGACGTAGAAGAATACGGCGAGTGCCAGGATGCCCGCCCAGACGAGCGGCAAGATCACTGGCAGGACTGCGGTGACGGCTGTGGCTGAGGCTCCGGTCATGGCGTGCCCGATGCGGCAAGAGGCCGGTGAGAGAGGTCCGCTTCGCCTTCGGCCGGCACGGGCGGGGTCTCCTCGGGTCCGCGCTGCACGAGCTTGATGATGTAATAGAGCCCGGCGCCGAACACGATGCCGTAGACAAGGACGAAAAGGATGATCGAGGCGAGCACGCTGCCGCCGGGGACCGGCGAGACGGCGTCGGCGGTGCGCAAGATGCCGTATACGGTCCAGGGCTGACGGCCAACTTCTGCCGTGAACCAACCGGCGAGGACGGCGAGGAAGCCGAGCGGCGAGACCCAGGTCAGAACGTGTAAGAACCAGCGGGTGGTGAAGAGGCGCCCGGTGAGCCACAGCACTGCGCCCGTGAGGCCGACGGCAACCATGATCAAGCCGATGCCGACCATGATACGGAAAGCGAAGAAGGGAATGATCGGGTTCGGCCTGTCGTCGGGTTTGAAATCCTTCAGCCCCTTGATCTCGCCGTCCCATTCATGAGTCAGGATCAAGCTGCCGAGATGGGGCACCTCGATTTGGTAATGGTTCGTCTCTGCCTTGGGGTCGGGGACAGCAAAGAGGATCAGCGGCACATCCTTGCCTGTCTCCCAGTGGGCTTCGAGCGCAGCGATCTTGGCTGGCTGGTATTTGAGCGCATTCAGTCCGTGCAGATCGCCGAGTACGATCTGAAGTGGCGCGAGCCACACCAGCAGGCTCAAGGCCATGCCGAGCATGATGCGTCCCTCGGGAATGCTCCTGTCGCGCAGGATGTACCAGGCGCCGACGCCGGCCACGATGAAAGCGGTGGTGAGATAGGCCGCAGCCACCATATGGGCGAAGCGGTAGGGAAGAGATGGCGTGATGATCGCCTGCCACCAATTCGCGACATGCAGCACACCGTTGGCATCGACGGTGTAGCCCGCCGGTGTTTGCATGAAGCTGTTGGCCGACAGAATCCAAAAGGCCGAGAGGAGCGTGCCGAACGCCACCATGCAAGCGGCGAAGAAATGCACCCATTTCGGCACGCGCTTGGCGCCGAACAGCATGATGCCGAGGAAGCCCGCCTCCAAGAAGAAGGCAGTCAGCACCTCGTAGGCCATCAGCGGACCGATGACGTTGCCGCCACGGCGCGACAGCTCGCTCCAATTGGTGCCGAACTCGTAAGAGAGGACGACGCCGGAGACCACGCCCATGCCGAACGAGATGGCGAATATCTTGGTCCAATGCTGGGCGATGCGGAAATAGATGTCCTTGCCAGTCTTGAGCCACAGGGCCTCGAGCACGACGAGCCAAGCGGCAAGCCCGATGGTGAAGGACGGAAAGAGGATGTGGAAGGAGATGGTGAAAGCGAACTGGATGCGCGAAAGCAGAAGCGGGTCCAGCTCTGACATCGTTGGCTATCTCCGGCTGCTTCGCGGGGGCCACGCAGGCGGCGGGTCACCGATTCGATTGAAACAGAGTAACGCTGCCTTTCCGTGACGGGAACCCGTGCGATCGCCGCATGGTGCACCCGAGCTTGACGCATGTCATTCCCAAATCGCTTGTAGAGTGGACTTGTACTCTTATCCCCACGAGCGGCTAGGTTGAGACCCATGGAAGCAAAAAGACTTGCGCTGACGACGCTTGGGCGGACGCTGCAAGCGCGCGGCTACCGCTTCGTCGCGGTGACCCCTGCGACGCATTGCCGTGTGCTCGACCGGCCTGAAGGGCCAACGACGCTCGAATCGATCTTTGGATGGAACCGGCCCTTCGACCGCGAGGCCGTCGAAGAGGACATCTTCGAGCTGCTCGAGGACGCCGAAGCGCTCGAAGCCATTTCTGGCCGCTACAAGTCGAAGCTTCGCTTCGCCACGGTGGGCGATTTGCTGTTCGTGCATTCCGGCTTTCCCACGGCCGAGGACAACGCAGTCTTTTTCGGGCCGGACACGTATCGTTTCGTGCGGCTGTTGCGGGTCTCGCTTGCCGATCTTGCGGGACGAGGCCCGGTGAAATTGGTGGATATAAGCTGCAGCAGCGGGGCTGGTGGAATCTTCGCCGCCCGTTTGCTAGGGCCCGCCACGCGGCTCGTTCTCGCCGACAGCAACCAACATGCGCTCGATCTTGCCGCCAGCAATGCCGTGCTCAACGACGTTCCCTTGTCGGAAACGGTGGTCAGCGAGATCTTGAGCGGGGTAGAGGGCAGCCCTGACGTCATCGTCGCCAATGCCCCATATCTCGTCGACGACGGCACGCGGCTCCATCCTCCCGGCGGGGGCGAGCTCGGCATCTCTGTCGCGCTCCGCATTGCCGAAGAGGCGCTTGCCAGGCTCGCACCGGGCGGCCGCATGGTCCTCTATGGCGGAACGCCGATCGTCGAAGGCCGTGATCCGCTGTTGCAATTGTTGCGGCCCCTGCTCGAGCGTGACGCGAGCGCGTTCAGCTACGAGGAGATCGACGCCGATGTCTTTGGCGAGGAGCTGGACAGGAGCTCTTATGCGCAAGCCGACCGTATCGCCGTCGTCGGCCTCACCGCCACCAAGCGAGGCTAAGCACGGAGGCACTTGAACGCGGCGAGCGCCCGAGCACGCGCCTCGCCGTGATCGACGATGGGCTCAGGGTAAGTCTTGCCGAGAGTGATGCCCGCGGCAGCGAGATCGAGCGGCCGAACGTCCCACGGCGCGTGGATATCCTGGCTCGAGAGCTTGGCAAGCTCGGGCACCCATGTCCTCACATAGTCGCCGTTGGGATCGAATTTCCGGCCCTGCAGCACGGGATTGAAGATGCGGAAATAGGGCGCGGCGTCGGTGCCCGAGCCAGCGACCCACTGCCAGCTCGCCGAGTTGTTGGCGAGGTCGGCATCGACGAGGGTGTCGAGAAACCAACCGGCGCCTGTCTGCCAAGGGATGAGGAGATGCTTCACCAGAAAGGAGGCCACGATCATGCGCGCGCGGTTCGGCATCCAACCGTTGCGCCAAAGCTCGCGCATCGCGGCATCGACGATTGGGTAGCCGGTCATGCCTCGCTGCCAGGCGGCGAGTGCCTTGCCGTCGTCCCGCCAGGGGAAATTCTCGAACTCCGTGCGCAAGGGCTTCGTCGTCATCGACGGGAAATAGAAGAGCAGGTGGTACGAGAACTCGCGCCAGAGAACCTCGCGCAGCAAGGATTCGCCTCCTCTTCGCACGCCGCGGCGCGTGTCCATCGTATGCGACACGGCGTGCCACACTTGGTTCGGGCTGATCTCACCGAAATGGAGATAAGGCGAGAGGCGCGAGGTCGCGGCGTCGTCGATGAGATTGCGGTCCTCGGCGTAGTTGGCGAGGCCGGTTGCTTTGAACTCATCGAGCCGCGCACGTGCAGCCGCCTCGCCTGGACGCCAAGTCGCACGCAAGCCTCCCGCCCAGTCGGGTTTGGTGGGGAGAAGCTTCAGGCTCGCGAGTGAATCGCTCTTAGCCGAGGCGAAGGTCAGGCGCTTCGGCGCTGGAAGTGGAGCGCGGGGAGGGGGTGCGGCAAGGCAGGCTTTGTAGAACGGCGTGAAGACGCGATAAGGCTTCCCGTTGCCGGTATGGATTGCGTCAGGTTCGAACAGGAGCCGGCCTGGACAGAGCTTGAGCTCGGCGCCTCTGGTCTTGCAGAGGTCGGCGATCTTTTTCTCTAGCGCGGGCTCCCAAGGCTCATATCCGCGCGTCGCGTAGATTGCCGACGCGCCGGTCTCAGCGAGAATCGCGTCGAGCACTTTTGATGCCGCGCCTCTTCGCAGCACAAGATCGCCACCATGCTTGGCGAGATCTTTGCCGAGGGAATCGAGACTTCCATGCAGCCACCAGCGAGAAGCGCCGCCGATGCGAAAGTGTCCGGGTGTCTCGTCGTCGAGAATGTAGAGCGGAAGCACGGGGGCGTCCGTGTCGGCCGCTGCGCTCAGCGCTGGGTGATCGGAAACTCTGATATCGAGACGGAACCAGATGACAATGGGCGCTTGCTGCTTGGGCACCTGCGCTCAAGCCTTCTCGCTCATGGCGGACGCAAGCGCCGCTTCGTGGATCGCGCGGCTTTCGGCGCCGAAGCAGCACAGAACGACGCGGCCGTTTTCTGGGAGGTCCTTCAGCTCATCGAGAACCGTTCTCACCGCGATCCGCGCGGCGCGCTCCGGCGGGAAGCCGTAGATGCCGGTGGAGATGGCGGGAAAGGCGATCGAGGTAAGCCGCTGCTCACGGAGGCGCTTCAAGCTGTTGCGGTAGCAATCGACAAGCAGCCGATCTTCGCCGCGTTCGCCGCCGCCCCAGACCGGGCCTACGGCATGGATCACATAGCGCGCTTTGAGATCAAAGCCCGGCGTGATCTTGGCCTCTCCAGTCGGACAAACACCGAGCTTGGCGCAAGCCTCGGCGAGCTTGGGGCCGGCCGCGCGATGGATCGCGCCGCAGACGCCCCCGCCGGGCGCGAACGCGCTGTTGGCGGCATTGACGATGGCGTCGATGTCGAGCGCGGTGATGTCACCCTCGATGATCTCGATCCGACTGGGCATGACCTCATTGGACGGGCTTGCGGCGGGAACATCAAGCCCAGGCTGGGCTCCTTGGTTCGCAGGCATCACTCGAGGTGTGGCGAAAAGGGCTGTTGACCGAATTATGTTATGTTATATCATCGGCAGCCATGAACCCAGCCCATCACCACTCCCATCCCAAGCTGTCGCGAAATCAGAGCGAGATCCTGGCCTGTTTGCGCAAGGCGAAGGAGCCCATGAGCGCCTATGCTATCCTCGACCGGGTCAGGACGGCCGGCATCTCTCATCCGCCGACGGTCTATCGCGCGCTGAACGAGCTGATGCAGAAGGGCATGGTGCATCGGCTGCAGTCGAAGTCGGCGTTCGTCGCCTGCGGGCACGGCGCCTGCGACGGCAAGTTCGCCTTCGCCATCTGCCGGAAGTGCGACAAGGTGGTCGAAATTCCGCTCTCCGACGAGGACCAGGCTGCTCTGTTAGGGCTTGCGCCCGACGAGATCACGCCCGAACAGGTCACGGTCGAGATCGCAGGCCTGTGCGAGGCCTGCCGGCCGCACCTCTCGGTCTAGAGACAAAGCATCGCACGGGGACAACGCCGCCGTCCGGATTATGTTATAGCATTACGCGGAGAGGACCCTCATGAAGTCGTTTGTAGTCGCCGCAGCGTTTATCGCTTTGGCGAGTTTCTCGGCTCTGGCAGCCGAACCGGTTCATGTCGTTGCCGCCGAGAACTTCTATGGCGACGTCGCCAAACAGATCGGGGGCCCCTCGGTCAAGGTGACCAGCATTCTGTCCAATCCTGATCAGGATCCGCATCTCTTCGAGGCGAGTCCGTCAGTCGCAAGGAACCTCTCCGGCGCGCAGATCGTCATCTACAACGGCGTCGACTACGACCCGTGGATGGCGGACTTGCTCAGCGCGTCGAAGGCGCCAGACCGCAAGACAATCGTCGTCGCCGACCTCATCGGCAAGAAGTCCGGTGACAACCCGCATATCTGGTACGACCCGGCGACCATGGTCGCGGCGGCGCGGGCAATGAAAGACGCTTTCGTCGCTGCCGATCCGGCCAACAAGGCTGAGTACGAGAAGCGGCTCGCGGCGTTCGAGGACTCGATCAAGCCGGTTCAAGACAAGATTGCCGAATTGAGAAAGCGATCGGCCGGCGTTCCGGTCACCGCGACCGAGCCGGTCTTCGGCTACATGTTCGAAGCGCTCGGCATGGAAGTCAGGAACGGCGCGTTTCAACTGGCGGTGATGAACGACACCGAGCCTTCACCGTCTCAGATCGCCGCCTTCGAAGACGACCTGAAAAACCACAGGGTCAAGTTGTTCGTCTACAACAGCCAAGCCACTGATCCGCTGGCGGAGCGCATGCTCAAGCTGGCGAAGGCATCGAACGTTCCGGTGGTCGGGGCCAACGAGACCGAGCCTCCGGGTTCAACCTATCAGGCGTGGATGACGAAGGAACTCGTGGCCGTGGACAAGGCTCTTTCCCCGCTGACGGAATGAAAGCCCTCAAGTTCACCAACGTCACGGTTGAGTTGGCTGGACGCCCTGTCCTGGCCGATGTCAGCTTTGCCATCGGGGATCGGGAATTTGTCGGCGTGCTGGGGCCAAACGGTTCCGGAAAGACGACCCTGCTCCGCGCTGCTCTCGGCATCGTGCCGGTCGCCCGCGGCTCGATCAGGGTGCTTGGCTCGCCTGCGGTCCGCGGCAATCCTTCGATCGGCTACATGCCGCAAGTGCGCAGCAATGTTGACACGCTCAGACTAAGTGGCTGGGACTTCGTGGCAGTAGTGGTGAACGGCCACTGCCTCGGCCTGCCCTACCTCGGCAAAGAGGGGCGCAAGGAAGTCGACTGGGCGCTCGACATGGTCGGCGCACGCGACCTTGCCAAGCGCCCGTTGTCGGAAACCTCTGGCGGTGAGCGTCAGCGACTGTTGTTGGCGCAGGCACTGATCGGGCGTCCGAAATTGCTGTTCCTCGACGAGCCGCTCATTAGCCTCGATCCCAATCACCAGCGCGCCGTGGTGCAACTCACGAAGACGCTGCAGACCGAGCTCGGCATCTCGGTGCTGTTCAGCTCGCACGAGCTCAATCCTCTGCTTGGGGCGCTCGACCGCGTGCTCTATTTGGGCCACGGCCATGCGGCGCTTGGCACCGTCGATGAGGTCATCACCGGCCCTGTGTTGTCGCGCTTGTACGGATCTCCAATCGATGTGGTTCGTATCGGTGCCCGCATCTTTGTCATGTCGGGAGAACACGACGTGGAGCGGGAAAATCACCGGCACGAACACGAAGGTCACGGGCACCACCATGCTCCACTATGATTTCATGCGCACCGCACTTGCGGCCGCAGCCATCGTGGCCCTCGTCGCCGGGCCGATTGGCTATTTCCTGGTCCTCAGGGGACAAACCTTCGCCGGCCATGCCTTGGCCCATGTCGGCTTCACCGGAGCCACGGGAGCCATTCTCGTCGGCCTCTCCCCGTT
>JBLMXO010000356.1:0-15814 GCA_050257815.1 Actinomycetota bacterium | reverse complement strand
TATCTCAATGTCGATCCCGGAACCATGAGCCCCTATCAGCACGGCGAGGTGTTCGTCACCGACGACGGCGCCGAGACTGATCTCGATCTTGGCCATTATGAGCGCTTCACCGGACGCCCGGCGAGCCAGGCTGACAACATCACCACCGGGCGCATCTATCAGCAGATCATCGCCAAGGAGCGGAAGGGCGACTATCTCGGCTCGACCGTGCAGGTCATTCCGCATGTGACCGATGCGATCAAGGCCTTCATCACCTCCGGTAATGACGGAGTCGATTTCGTGTTGTGCGAGATTGGCGGCACTGTCGGCGACATCGAGGGGCTTCCTTTTTTCGAAGCCATCCGTCAGCTCGGCAACGAGCTGCCGCGTGGCCATACCGCCTTCATCCATCTCACGCTCGTGCCGTACATCCCGAGCGCCGGCGAGCTCAAGACCAAGCCCACGCAGCATTCGGTGAAGGAGCTCCGCTCGATCGGCATCCAGCCCGATGTTCTGCTCTGCCGCACCGACCGGCCGCTGCCGCGCGACGAGCGGCGCAAGATCGCGCTCTTCTGCAATGTGCGTCCCGAGGCGGTGATCCAGGCGCTCGATGTCTCGAGCATCTACGACGTGCCTGGCGCCTATCATGCCGAAGGCCTCGACCGCGAGGTGCTCGCCGCATTCGGCATCACCAATGCGCCCGAGCCAGACCTCGAGCGCTGGCGCCAGATTTCCGAGACCATCGCCAATCCCGATGGCGAGGTCACCGTCGCCATCGTCGGCAAATATACCGGGCTAAAGGACGCTTATAAGTCGCTGAACGAGGCGCTTGTGCACGGCGGCATCGCCAACAAGGTGAAGGTCAATCTCGAATGGATCGAGTCGCAGACCTTCGAGAGCCAGGACGCCGCGGTCCATCTCGAGGATGTGCACGGCATTCTCGTGCCGGGCGGCTTCGGCGAGCGTGGCTCCGAGGGCAAGATCCAAGCGGCGAAGTTCGCCCGCACCCGCGGCGTTCCCTATTTCGGCATTTGCTTCGGCATGCAGATGGCCGTGATCGAAGTCGCCCGCGATGCAGCCGGCATCGCCGAGGCAAGCTCGACCGAATTCGGCCCGACCGAGGAGCCTGTCATTGGCCTCATGACGGAGTGGATGAAGGGCGAGGAGCTCGAGCGGCGCGAGAGGAACGGCAATCTCGGCGGCACGATGCGCCTCGGCGCCTACGAGGCGGTGCTTGCCAAGGGCAGCAAGGTCGCCGAGGTTTACGGGACAACGCGCATCTCCGAGCGCCATCGCCACCGCTACGAGGTCAACACGCGCTACCGCAACAAGCTCGAAGCTGCGGGCTTGCGCTTTTCGGGCCTCTCACCTGATGGGCTTCTGCCCGAGATCGTCGAGGTTCCCGACCATCCCTGGTTCATCGGCGTGCAGTTCCATCCCGAGCTGAAATCGCGGCCCTTCGCGCCGCACCCGCTCTTCGCCTCGTTCATCGGCGCCGCCGTTGAGCAATCGAGACTGGTGTAGCCATTTGGCTGACGCACATGTCAGACGGTGCGCATAAAGGCGGCTGCGCCTGCGGCAAGGTGCGTTTCGAGGCAAAGGGAGAGCCGTATCGCGTCGGCGTCTGCCATTGCCTGACCTGCCGCAAGGCTCATGGCGCGCCGTTCAATTTCTACGCGGTCTTCCCCACCGAAGCGGTGACGATCTCGGGCGAGGTCACCGAGTTCGCAAGTTCCGAGCACGCACGCCGTTATTCGTGCCGCTCCTGTGGCGCCCCGGTTTATTCGACATGGGGTCGCGACGACGAGTTCTATCTCTATCCAGGATCATTCGATAAGATCGGACTTTTCGTGCCCACCTACGAGCTGTGGACCATCCGCCGCGAGCTTTGGCTCCCTGAGTTTCCGACCGTCGTGAGCCGCTATGAGCGGGACCGCCCGAAATGGAAGCGGACGGAGCCTTGACCGGCTCCGCCCGCCATAGTCCAAAGCCTATTTCTTCTTGCGTGGCGCCGACGCCGCTGGCGCGACATCGGACTTACCGCCACCCCGCTCCGGGATCACGTCCTCGCCTGCGAGGATGCGCGCCTTGAACAGATAGCCGGCGATGCCGGCCCCGATCAGTGGCGCCACGATGAACAGCCACACTTGCTCGAGCGCATGCGGGTTCTTGGCATAGCCGACAAGCGCTGGGCCAAGCGACCGCGCCGGGTTCACCGACGTGCCCGTGATGTTGATGCCGAGCAGATGAATGGCGATGAGCGTCAATCCAATGGCGATGCCGGCAAGCTCGACCGGCGCGCCTCTCTGCGTCACGCCCAGGATGCAGACGAGAAAGAGGAAGGTCGCGGCCACTTCATAGATAAAGGCGGCGGTCGTGTTGTACTCGCCGAGATAGCCCGGACCCCAACCATTCTGCCCAAGCGATCCACTCCAGCCCGAGGCCTTGCCGGACAGGATGAGATAAAGCACGAGCGCGCCGGCGATCGCGCCGAGCACCTGCGCGATCACATAGGTGATGAAATCTGACGTGCTCATCCTCCCCGCGATCAGAACGCCGAAGCTCACCGCCGGATTGATATGGCAACCCGAGACCTGGCCGATGCCGTAGGCCATGGCGACGATGGCGAGACCGAACGCCGTGGCGATGCCGAGGATGTCTACGGATGTGGCGCCGCTACCCATTCCGGCAATGACGGCCGTGCCGCAGCCGAACAGAACGAGCGCAAATGTCCCAATGAATTCCGCAATCGCCTTTTTCATGGATGCCCTCCCCGTTAAAGATCCATCATCGCAAACTGGACCTTCGCCGCCTAGGCAGACCATGTGCGCCGCACAAACTCGCCAGGATGAGCGAACGGCGCTATAAGGCCCCTCGTGAACCAGCACCAATCCTTGCATCCGAACGCTCGCGTCAGCGTGGGAAATGTGATTTTCGCGCCGACCGCGCCGTTTGCGCTGATCGCCGGGCCTTGCGTGCTCGAGAGCCGGGCGCACGCGCTCGAAACGGCTGAGGCGCTGAAGGAGACCGCCGGGAAGCTTGGCATCGGCCTCGTCTATAAATCCTCCTTCGACAAAGCGAACCGCACCAGTGCTGCAAGTGCGCGCGGGATGGGTCTCTCCCAGGCTCTTCCCATCTTTGCCGAGATCAGAGAGAGCATAGGCCTTCCGGTCATCACCGACGTGCACGAGCCCGAGCAATGCGCGCCCGTTGCCGGTGCGGTCGACGTGTTGCAGATCCCAGCCTTCCTCTGCCGCCAGACCGACCTCCTGCTTGCGGCAGCGGCAACGGGCAGGCCGGTCAATGTCAAAAAGGGCCAGTTCCTCGCCCCCTGGGATATGAAGAACGTGGTCGCCAAGATCGTAGGCGCGGGCAATCCGAATGTGCTCGTCACCGAGCGCGGCGTCTCCTTCGGCTACAACACGCTCGTCTCCGACATGCGCGCGCTTGCCATCCTCGCCGAGACGGGAGCGCCGGTGATCTTCGATGCTACACACTCGGTGCAACAGCCAGGAGGGCAGGGGGAGCGAAGCGGCGGCGAGCGGCGCTTCGTGCCGGTGCTTGCGCGCGCAGCAATCGCGGTCGGGGTCGCGGGTCTCTTCATCGAGACCCATCAGGACCCTGATCATGCGCCGTCCGATGGCCCGAATATGGTGCCGCTCTCGGGGCTCGAAACCTTGCTGAGCGAGCTGATGGAGATCGACGCCGTGATCAAGTCGAGGCCGGCGCGATAAGCCACTCCGTCTCGGCGTCGAAGCGCCACAACGCGTCATTGGCGAGATGCGTGCCGCCCCACCAGCGGTCGATCCTGTTCAGAGCAGCGTTGTCCTCGCGGCCTTCGAGCACGGCTTCGCCAAACGCCGTCAGCGCGAGCCTGCTCTGAAAGTAGGGCGAGGCGAGGCTCGCTCTTTCAGGGCCGAATGGGGTGTCGGCGAGACCCTCGATCAAAGGCACGCGGGCAAGTGCGAGCCCATCGAGCAGACCCCAGAAGCTCCAGTCTCCCATGAACACGGCCTGCTCGGTCCGCTGCACCGCCACGAACAAGGCGGGCGGCGCGGTGATGCCCGAAGCGAGCCCGGTCAGGATTTGCCGTTCGCTCCGAGAGAGGCCATCCCGGCCCGGCAGCTCCTCGAGCATGCGCCGGACTGCTGCATCGAGAAAGGGCAGCGGAGAGAGGTCGCCGCCGAGAAGAGCTTGCCAAGGCTCGGGCGTCGGCGCGCGGAAGGCAGCCCAGGCTTCTGCCGCAAGTGCTAGCTGCTCTTGCGTGACCGGTTGCTCCGAAACTCTCAGCGCTTCGATCTCATCCTCGGTCTGCCGGCCAAGAAACTCCGAGGCCTGAACCAGGAGAAGCTCAGGCGGCTCCTCTTGGCTGAACCAATCGAGGATTTGCAGGAGCTGGAGCTGATCGTAGAGATCATGCTCGAACCACAGGACGACGCGGTCGAAATGGCTTGCGCGCGCAAGCCCGCGATCACGCGCCTGGAGATTGGCTGCGATCTCATCGCGCTCTCCCCAGCCGCGATCGGCGAGATAAATAGCGCGTATTGCCGTGAGCTCGGCGAGCGTCTTGGTCTGAGGGACAGGCCCCTCATGCAGCACGTCGCGCCAGGGAAGCACCTCCGCTCCGCTGATCGCGCGCCTGAGCAGCTCGCCGGCGGCATCGCCATTGGTGATGATGAGGTCCAAAGCCGGCGCGTTTCTCAGCCGCGGCCGCGATAGGGCGAGACGCCCTGGTCGGGAATCCACACGCCTTCGGGCGGCGTTCCATGCTGCCAGAACACGTCGATCGGGATGCCGCCGCGCGGATACCAATAGCCACCGATACGAAGCCAGGCGGGCTCGATCAGCTCGACGATGCGCTTGGCGATACCGACCGTCGCATCCTCATGGAAGGCGCCAATGTTGCGGAAGCTCGCGAGATAAAGCTTGAGCGACTTCGATTCGAGCAGCCAAGCCTTGGGCGCATAGTCGATGACGAAATGCGCGAAATCGGGCTGGCCCGTGATCGGGCAGAGACAGGTGAACTCTGGCGCGGTGAAGCGCGCTACGTAGCGCGTGTCCTGATGCGGATTGGGGACGCGCTCGAGCTCGGCTTCCGAAGGCGATTTCGGAATCGGCGTCGTGTTACCGAGCTGCTTCAATCCGCTGATCTTGCGCGCCATCGTGCTACTCCGCGGCAAGGCGAGGGGCAGGGCCCCGGTAGATGCAGCCCTCGCGGCAGGAATCGCGCGCGACCTCGATCTCGGCAAGGCCCGGCAGGCGGTTGTGCAAGCGGTCCCACAGCCACATCGTGATGCGCTCGAGCGTCGGCTGCGACAGGCCCTCGACCTCGTTCAAGAAGCGATGATCGAGCGCATCGTGCACGTCGGCAAGCGCCACCTCGACGTCGTCGAGATGCATGACGAGACCCGTCTTCTCGTCCGGCTCGCCGTCGAGGGTGACACGGACGCGGAAGGAGTGACCGTGCACGCGCGAATTGGGATGTTCCGGCGGCGCCGAGGGCAGGAAATGAGCGGCCTCGAAAGTGAACTCTTTATAGATACGCATGGCAGTCGTTTAGGAGATTTTGAAGCGCCCTGCCAGGGCCGCTTACGGCAGCCCTAACAGCTTATGGGTCTGCACGCTCAACCGCCATTTGGGGTGGGCCAGGCAATAGTCAATCGCCGCCCTCACATTTGCCGGCGCGGTCTCGGCTTTGTCCATGGGCTGAAGCAGGAAATGGCGGAAGTCGAGGTTTTCGACCTCGGTAGGATCGAATGCCGCTTGCGGATAGACGAGCTTGAGCTCATCACCGGAGCGCTGAACAAGCCGGGCTCCCGCCTTAGGGCTCACGCAGATCCAATCGATCGAGCGCGGCACCGGCAGCGTGCCATTAGTCTCGACGGCGACCTCGAACTGCGCCCCGTGCAGCGCTTCGATCAGCGCTTCGTCGACTTGAAGCATCGGTTCGCCGCCGGTGAGCACGACGAAGGGGGGCGTGCCGGAATTGCCGCGCCAGGCCGCGCGGCAGGCCTTGGCAAGTGCCTCTGCTTCCGCGAACTTGCCGCCGCGGGGCCCGTCAGTGCCGACGAAATCCGTGTCGCAGAACTTGCAAGTCGCGGTCCCACGATCCTCTTCGCGGCCCGACCAGAGATTGCAGCCGGCGAAGCGGCAGAACACGGCAGGCCGCCCGGCCTGCGCGCCTTCACCCTGTAGTGTGTAGTAGATCTCCTTGACGGCATACATGGCCCGGAATTTGGCTCTTTCGCCGCGCCATGCCAAGGCCTGATGCGGTTACTCCGCGGGCAGGACCTTGTCGGGCGGATTGGTGCCCGGCGGATTGATCGAACGAATGAAGGCGATGATCTTCCACAGATCGTCAGAGGTCTTGATGGTCATGCCCATCGGCGGCATCGGCGCATGCACGCTGCCATAACCCAAGCGCGTGTAACCCTGCTTATCCATTTCGGCGGACCCGAGCGTAACCAGCCTGAACAGGACGTCGTCGGTATTGCCCCAGAACCAGACGCCTTGGGTGAGGGCAGGGCAAATGCCGCCGCCGCCAGTGCCGCCGTGACATTCGTTGCAGCCGGGCGCCCGGAACTTCTTCACGAGGTCCGGGTCTTCCTTGGCGAGCTTGGCATAGTCGGGATAGGGACTATGCAGCTGCCCCTTGGGGTACTTGGCCACGAGCTCGGTCGGCGGCGTGGTGTCGCCTTCCTTGCAGCAGGTCTCATCTGCGGAAGCAGTCCAATCGACGCTCGCGGTAATAGCGCCAAGGGCAACGAGTCCGCATAATCCGCTGACAAGTGAAGGCACGGGTCGTTCTTGGAGCGTCATCACAGCCCATTCCTTCTTGGGTATTTGGCTGTACGACGTTGGCTACACTCGCGAGGTCAACTCAACTCACTTTCCTGCACGAAGCGTTGATGCAGCCGTCCCCGCCGAGGAAGCGGTCCGCCACTCGGCATAGCCTTTGGCGCGGAGCTCGCAAGCCGGGCATGTGCCGCACCCATAGCCCCAATCGTGGCGCTGCCCGCGCTCGCCGCGATAACAGGTGTGCGTC
This sequence comes from Actinomycetota bacterium, assembly GCA_050257815.1. Classification (GTDB taxonomy): domain Bacteria; phylum Pseudomonadota; class Alphaproteobacteria; order Rhizobiales; family Methyloligellaceae; genus Methyloceanibacter. Next base: position 8,790 of record JBLMXO010000356.1, on the reverse strand, counting down.
TCTTCGAGGATGAGGTCGACGAGAGCGTCACCGCCAAGCTCGTGCGCGAGCGCCCAGGTCTCGGCCTTGGTCCGCCACATCAGTGGCGTCTCGATGGTGAAGGGAACTTCGGTGCCAAGCCTAATCGCCTCTTGCAGCGCCTTCAGCGTCGTGTCGCGACAGTCCGGATAGCCGGAATAGTCCGTCTCGCACATGCCGCCGACGAGCGTGCGGAGCCCGCGCCGGTATCCGAGCGCCGCGGCGTAAACGAAGAAGACAAGGTTGCGCCCAGGCACGAAGGTTGAGGGGAGGCCTGAAGCAAGCATCTCGATCTCGGCGTTGGAGGTAAGGGCCGTTCTGCCGATCGCGCCGAAGCTCGTGATGTCGATGAAATGGTCAGGGCCCAGCCGTTCGCCCCAAGCGGAAAAGCGGCGGCCAATCTCGGCTCTGACGCGCTTGCGGCATTCGAGCTCGATCGCGTGACGTTGGCTGTAGTCGAAGCCGACTGTCTCCACCTGCGAGTAGCGATCAAGCGCCCAGGCGAGGCAAGTGGTCGAATCCTGCCCGCCAGAGAACAGCACCAACGCGCCAGATGGATTGCTGGAGTCTGCCGTCATTCCCTAACCGATGACTTAAGTCAGAGTTGTGCTCGCTGATATACGCCTTCCGCTTCCGCGGCGCTTCCGCTAAGAGGGCCGGAAAAGCCGGAAGGGGGCCCAAGCAATGACTGCCATTTCGACCATTATCGGCCGCGAGATCCTCGACAGCCGCGGTAATCCGACCGTCGAGGTCGACGTGGTGTTGAAGGACGGCCACCACGGCCGCGCGGCCGTGCCCTCTGGCGCTTCGACCGGCGCGCATGAGGCTCATGAGCTTCGCGACGGCGGTAAGCGCTATGGCGGCAAAGGCGTGAGACGCGCCGTCGAAGCGATCAATGGCGAGATCAGGAAGGCTCTCACCGGGTTTGATGCGGCCGATCAGCGAGGGCTTGATCAGCGCTTACGCGATCTCGACGGCACGGAGAACAAGAAGCGGCTCGGCGCCAATGCCATACTCGGCGTGTCGCTTGCGGCGGCCAAGGCTGAAGCCGACGCGCAAGGATTGCCTCTCTACCACTACATCGGAGGCTCTGGCGCGACGCTGCTGCCCGTGCCGATGATGAACATCCTGAACGGCGGGGTTCACGCCGACAACCCGATCGACTTCCAGGAGTTCATGATCGTGCCGGTCGGCGCTCCGAGCATCGCCGAGGCGGTGCGCATGGGAGCCGAAGTGTTCCACGCCCTTCGTCATGCGCTGAAGGGTGCAGGCCTCACAACGTCGGTCGGCGACGAGGGGGGCTTCGCGCCCAACCTCGCTTCGACGCGCGAAGCTCTCGACTTCGTCATGGCGGCAATCGAGGCCGCCGGCTACAAGCCAGGGCAAGATATTTACATCGCCCTCGACGTGGCAGCGACCGAACTATTCGGCGAGGACCGCTACTTCCTGAAAGGCGAGAAGCGGAGTCTCACCTCGGAGCAACTGACCGCCTACTACACCGAGTTGGTCGACGCTTATCCAATCTTCTCCATCGAGGACGGCATGAGCGAAGATGATTGGGACGGCTGGCGCGTGCTGACCGACGCGCTTGGCGACCGCTGCCAGCTCGTGGGCGACGATCTCTTCGTCACCAATGTCGCGCGGCTGAAGAAGGGTATCGACGATGGGATCGCCAATGCGATCCTGGTCAAAGTCAACCAGATCGGCACGCTCTCGGAAACGCTCGACGCCGTGCGCATGGCGCAAGACGCGGGCTATGCGGCCGTGATGTCGCATCGCTCCGGCGAGACCGAGGATGCAACGATCGCTGACCTCGCCGTCGCCACCAATTGCGGACAGATCAAAACGGGCTCTCTCGCAAGATCGGACCGCGTGGCGAAATATAACCAGCTCATCCGCATCGAGGAGGAGTTGGGGGCCAAAGCCCGTTATGCCGGGCGCTCGGTGCTGAAGCGCTGAGTCGGTAACGAGCGGTTAACGGGCGTCAGGTGATCCTCGAAACTCGTCGCTTCAAATAAGCTCTGTCGTGGAGGGAAGCGCCGAGGGGGAACTATGCGGTTCGGCGCTTTTCTTTTCCCGCTGCTCGCGTGCGGGGTTGGGGCCTACTTCGCCTACAACCTGCAGACGGGCGATCATGGCTTGAGGGCTCGCGCCGATCTCGAGCGGCGCAAAGAGGTGCTTGAAGGCGAACTGGCAGGGCTGAAAGTGGTCCGCGCGAGGCTCGAGCGTGATGTCTCTTTGCTCAGGCCCGAAAGCCTCGACCCCGATATGCTCGACGAGCGTGCCCGCGCCATCCTCAACCTCGCAAACAAAGACGACCTCGTCATGATGAAGCGCCACGAGCCTGATCCGGGCACCGCGACCGGCACGCTGCTCAAGCGCTGAAGGTTGCCGCGCCCTCCGGCTCCAATGCACATGTGACAACGATGCGTACGGCGCTGAGCTTATTGTGCTCAAATCCTTGGCCGTCGCAGCTTTCATGGCACTTTCAAGCCATGCTAGCGTTTACCCGGGGCGAGAATCGAGGAGCAAGACATGCCAAACCTCAGCCCGGGCGGCGCCAATCTTTGGATCGACGAGCAGCGTCACGATGCGGCAAGCGAGCCCCGCAGCAAAACGCTGACCCGCGAGGAGGAACTGCACGCCTATCGCGAGATGCTTCTGATCCGCAGATTCGAGGAGAAGGCGGGTCAGCTCTATGGCATGGGCTATATCGGCGGCTTCTGCCATCTCTATATCGGGCAGGAGGCGGTCGTCGTCGGCATGATGATGGCGCTCAAGCCCGGCGATCAGATCATCACCGCCTATCGCGATCATGGCCATATGCTGGCGACCGGTATGGACGCCAAGGGCGTGATGGCCGAGCTTACCGGGCGCCGCCACGGCTATTCCAAGGGCAAAGGCGGCTCGATGCACATGTTCTCGGTGGAGAAGAACTTCTTCGGCGGGCACGGCATCGTCGGCACGCCAGCCCCACTCGGCACCGGCATCGCCTTCGCCAACAAATATCGCGGCAACGACGCCGTGTGCGTCACTTTCTTCGGTGAGGGCGCGACCAATCAGGGTCAGGTCTATGAGAGCTTCAACATGGCTTCGTTATGGAAGCTGCCGGTGCTCTACGTGATCGAGAACAATCACTACGCCATGGGCACCGCTGTCGAGCGCGGCAGCGCTCTTGCCGAAGAGCTCTATCATCGCGGGCTCGCCTTCGGCATCAAGGGCGAGCAAGTCGACGGCATGGACATAGCGGCGGTGAAGGATGCTGGGACGCGAGCGCTTGCCTTCGTCCGCGCCGGCAGCGGACCGATGATCCTCGAGATGCGCACCTATCGCTACCGCGGCCATTCGATGTCTGACCCCGCCAAATACCGCACGCGGGAGGAGGTGCAGGACGTACGCGAGCATCGCGATCCGATCGAGCTTGTGCGCAAGCGTCTCATCGATGGCGGCCGTGCGAGCGACGATGAGCTCAAGGCAATTGACCGGGAGGTGCGCCAAGTTGTGAACGAGGCGGCTGAGTTCGCCCAATCCGATCCGGAGCCCGACGCGGCCGAGCTCTTCACTGACGTCTATGCCTGACCGTAAGTCTTAGCGATGCCAACCGAGATCCTAATGCCGGCGCTCTCTCCGACCATGGAGGAGGGGAAGCTCGTCAAATGGCATGTGGGTGAAGGCGATGACGTGCATGCTGGCGATGTGATTGCCGAGATCGAGACCGACAAGGCGACCATGGAGGTCGAAGCGGTTGATGACGGACGGATCGGCAGGCTGCTCGTGCCGGAGGGTACGGAGCATGTGAAGGTCAATCAGCCCATCGCGTTGCTTGTTGCTGATGGCGAGGTGGTAACGAGCGCAGCTCAGCCGAAGGCGCAAGGGGCAACTCCCGCCCCGAGGACAGAGCCGCCGCCCAATTTGGGAGAAGCACCGCCGCTCGTGGAGAAGGCGCCAGGCCCGCGCTCGGCACCCGAAGAGCCGAAGCCTGAAGCCGAAATTCCGCTGGGCACCGAGATGGTCACCATGACCGTGCGTGAGGCGCTGCGTGATGCCATGGCCGAGGAGATGCGACGCGACCCTTCAGTGTTCCTCATGGGCGAGGAGGTGGCGCAGTATCAGGGCGCGTATAAAGTCAGCCAGGGCCTGCTCGATGAGTTCGGGCCTAAACGCGTGGTCGATACGCCGATCACTGAATATGGCTTCGCTGGAGTGGGCGTGGGCGCGGCGTTCGCCGGCCTCAGGCCGATCGTCGAGTTCATGACCTGGAACTTCGCCATGCAGGCGATCGACCACATCGTCAACTCGGCCGCCAAGACCCATTACATGTCGGGCGGGCAGATGCGCTGTCCCATCGTGTTCCGCGGGCCGAATGGTGCTGCTGCCCGCGTCTCCGCCCAGCACAGCCAAGACTATTCGGCCTGGTATGCGAGCGTGCCGGGGGTCAAGGTGATCGCGCCTTACGCCGCAGCCGACGCTAAGGGCCTGCTCAAAGCGGCGATCCGCGATCCGAGCCCCGTAATCTTCCTCGAGAACGAGATCCTCTATGGCCAGGGCTCCGAGGTGCCGAAGCTCGATGACTTCGTGCTGCCGATCGGCAAAGCGCGCATCGCTCGCGCCGGCAAAGACGTCACCATCGTGTCCTATTCGCGCGGCATGGCCTATGCGCTCGACGCCGCGAAGCGCCTTGTAGGAGAAGGGATCGAAGCCGAGGTGATCGACCTCCGCACGCTCAGGCCCCTCGACATCGAGACCATCCTCGCCTCGGTGCAAAGGACGAACCGCATTGTGACGGTGGAGGAGGGATGGCCGGTTTGCTCGGTCGGCACGGAAATTTGCGCGCGCGTCGCGGCCGAAGCCTTTGATTATCTCGATGCACCGCCTGCCAAGATCACCGGCGCCGATGTGCCGATGCCTTATGCCGCAAATCTCGAGAAGCTCGCACTACCCTCGGTCGACAAGGTGATCGCCGCAGTCAAATCCGTCTGTTACCGGGAGTGACGGGACATGTCTGAAATTGCCATGAGTTGGAAACAGGGCGGGTGCCATTGCGGCGCCGTGCGCTTCGAGGTGCTTGCTCCCGACGAGATCGAGGCCACCGAGTGCACCTGCTCCATCTGCCGCAAGAGCGGGTACTTGCATCTCGTCGTGCCGGCCCGGCGCTTTCGCCTGCTCTCAGGGGAAGACAAGCTCACCACCTACACCTTCAACACCGGTACAGCCAAACATCAGTTTTGCTCCATATGCGGAGTAAAAAGTTTCTACGTGCCACGCTCTAAGCCCGACGGCTTCAGCGTGAACGTGCGTTGCCTCGACGAAGGGCAGGTGCAGGTGACCGGAATCGCCCTGTTCGATGGCAAGCACTGGGAAGAAGCCATGACCACCCGCGTCCTGGACGACTGACGTGAGCACCGAAATTCTCATGCCGCAGCTCTCGCCGACCATGGAGGCGGGCAAGCTCGCCAAATGGCACGTCAAGGAAGGCGACGAGGTCAAGTCCGGCGACGTGATCGCCGAGATCGAGACCGACAAGGCGACCATGGAGGTCGAGGCGGTCGACGAGGGGCGCATCGGCAAGCTGCTCGTCGCGGAGGGCGCCGAGAACGTGCCCGTGAACCAGCCCATCGCCATTCTGCTCGAGGACGGCGAGGATTCTACCCCCTCACCCGGCGCTGGCGCGCCACCCTCTCCCGCAAGGGGAGAGGGTGGCGAGGCTGCCTCAGCAGCCGAGCGGGTGAGGTGGGATTTCGGCGGGGGCCTGAGAGACCATGCCGCGTCCGCCGAGCACGTGATGAACAAGATCGCCCAGCAAATCAGGGCAAACGGCTCGAACGGCCACGGTACGCGCATTTTTGCCTCTCCCCTCGCTCGCCGCCTCGCCCGCGAGTGCGGCATCGAGCTTGTAGCAATTGTGGGCTCAGGCCCTCATGGCCGCATCGTCAAGGCCGACGTCGAGCGCGCACTACTCACGCCATCACCTGCACCGGTACGTACCGAAGCCGAGCCGGTCGAAGTATTGACAGCCGAAGCGGCGCCGGTTGAGGAGGCCGTCAAAGCCGCAGCGCCGGGTGCGCGCGGGATCGCCATGCGGCACGTGGAGCCGGAAGGCCTGTCCGATGCACAGGTGCTCGCGCTGTACGAGCCTGGTTCCTACGAGCTCGTGCCGCACGACACGATGCGGAGATTCATCGCCGAGCGGCTGACGCTATCCAAGCGCACCATCCCGCATTTCTATCTTGCCATCGACTGTGACATCGACGCTCTACTCGCGGCCCGCGCGCGGCTCAACTCCCTTGCCCCGCAAGAGGGCCCACGCGCCTTCAAGCTCTCGGTCAACGATTTTATCATCAAGGCGCTCGCCATGGCGTTGCAGAGCGTGCCCGCGGCGAACGCGACATGGACCGAGGCCGGCATCCTCCGCCACCGCACCTCCGACATCGCCGTCGCAGTGGCGCTCGAGGGCGGCGGCCTGCATACGCCCGTCATCCGCAATGCCGAGATCAAGAGCCTGTCCGAGATCTCGAACGAGATGAAAGATCTCGCCGCCCGCGCACGCTCTAAGCGCCTTGCGCCCCACGAATATCAAGGCGGCGCCACCACCATTTCCAATCTAGGCATGTACGGCATCGACCGCTTCGATGCGGTGATCAACCCGCCGCAGTCGAGCATCCTCGCGGTCGGCCGCGCCGAGAAGCGCCCGATTGTCAAGGACGACGCACTCAAGATCGCGACGATGATGAGCGTGACGCTGTCGGTCGATCACCGCGTCATTGACGGCGCGCTCGGCGCCGAGTTGCTCGCCGCCTTCAAGGCGTTCATCGAAGACCCCGTCACCATGTTGGTGTAACGCTCAGAGGATGGATCCGTGCATTGGCGTTACGTCAGGCTCGTCGTGGCCCTGCTCGTCGCGGCTGCGCTGTCTTTCGTGTCGGGGTTCATCGTCGCCGAATTAGTCGGCAACATTCCCTGCCAGGGCGAGGGGCTCGCCTGCAATATCGACGCAGCCGTGGGCGGTTATGGGGTGATCATCGCCGCCATAGCCGGACCGATCATCTTTGGCGCCGCGCTCTTGATCGCCCGGAGCCGTGTCGCGCTCGGCTGGACGCTCGCCGTGCTGCTCGGGTTGCTGGTCGGCTTCTACCTGCTGGCCAAATCGGACTACTGGTATTACGTCGGCTTCGAGGCTTACCGCAGTTTCCGCACCTTCCTCGTGATGATCGTTCCGCCGGCTTTGACGGTCATCGTGCAATGGCTCATCTTGCGCATCGCAGTTCGGCCCGAGGAGGAAGTTCCACCTCCGGCCCGACTGCAAGAGAAGCCCGGGAGCGAGCCGATCCCGCTCCCCACTGAATGAGTTCATAAGACATGAACCAGACGAATTTCGACCTCGCCGTGATCGGCGCTGGCCCCGGCGGCTATGTCGCGGCGATCCGCGGCGGCCAGCTCGGCATGAGATGCGCGATCATCGAGCGCGAGCAACTCGGCGGTGTTTGCCTCAATTGGGGCTGCATCCCGACCAAGGCGCTACTGCGGACCTCGGAGCTTTATCAGGCGATGCGGCGCGCGGGCGAATTCGGTCTCGCCGCCGACAATGTCCGCTTCGACATCGACCAAGTGGTCGAGCGGAGCCGCAAAGTGGCGGAGCGGCTGTCGAATGGCGTTTCCTATCTCATGCGGAAAAATAAGATCGAGGTGATCAAGGGCACCGCGCGCCTCGCGGGTGAGGGGCATATCGGCGTGACGGGGGTGAGCGGCGAGGCGCTTCCCGACATCGCGGCTAAGCACATCATTGTCGCCACGGGGGCACGGGCGCGCACGTTACCCTCACTCGAGCCTGACGGCAGGTTGATCTGGACCTACCGGGAGGGGATGGTTCCGCCGAGCTTCCCTAAATCGCTGCTCATCGTGGGCTCGGGCGCGATCGGCATCGAGTTCGCGAGCTTCTATCGCGCGCTCGGCGCCGAGGTGACCGTGGTCGAGCTGCTTCCCCGCATCCTTCCCGCCGAGGATTCCGAGATCTCGGGTCTCGCGCGCAAGGCCTTCGCCCGACAAGGCATCGTCATCCACACCGAAACCCATGTCGAGAAGCTGGTCAGGAACGCTGACGGCGTGAGCGCGCGCCTGCGCAAGCCGGGCGGCGATATCGAGGAGGTCACCACGGCTCGCGTCATCCTCGCCATCGGCATCACCGGCAATGTCGAGGGGCTTGGTCTGGAGGAGCAGGGAGTAAGGGTCGAAAAGAGCCACATCCTCGTTGATCAATGGGGGAGCACGGGCGTGCCGGGACTCTATGCCATCGGCGACGTGGTCGGGCCGCCCTGGCTCGCGCATAAGGCAAGCCACGAAGGCATTGTCTGCGTCGAGAAGATCACTGGTATCGAGGGCGTCCACGCCATCGATAAGACGGGCATCCCCGCCTGCACCTATAGCTCGCCGCAGATCGCAAGCGTCGGTCTGACCGAGGAGGCAGCACGCCAAGCAGGACATGAGCTCAAGATTGGCCGCTTCCCCTATTCAGCCAACGGCAAAGCCATCGCGCTTGGCGAGACCGAAGGACTGGTGAAGACGATTTTCGATGGAAAAAGCGGCGCGCTTTTGGGCGCCCACATCGTCGGCGCCGAGGCAACCGAGCTGATCCAGGGCTTCGTCATCGCCAAAGGGCTCGAGTCCACCGAGGCCGAGCTGATGGCAACCATCTTCCCCCATCCCACATTGTCGGAGATGATGGGCGAATCGGTGCTCGACGCTTTCGGCCGCGCGCTTCACATCTGACCTGATCCC
>JBLMXO010000355.1:0-6722 GCA_050257815.1 Actinomycetota bacterium | reverse complement strand
CCCGACCTCGCCCAGTTCCTGCTGCGCTCCGGCTTCGATACCGCAGAGATCGCCGATCCCGAGCAGGCTGTGACGTGGAAGGCGACGCTTTCCCGCTATAGCCGCAACTATCAGAGGGGCTATCGCAATCCCTTGCCGCTCCGCCGTGATGCCTCGCGCAAGGAGGCTGGCGAGCTCGACCAGAGGCTCGTGCGCATCAAGAGCCTCACCGACCGCGTCAGGGAGATTCACCGGCGCATCGAGGGGCGCATCGCGTTCTCGACGAGCCTCGGACTCGAGGATCAGGCGATCCTCCACGCCATCGCCGAGTCCGGTGTGGAGGGGATTGATGTGTTCACCCTCGATACGGGGCGCCTGTTCCCCGAGGTGCTCGAGACGGTCGAGCTGTCAGAACTCCGCTACGGCATCCGCATCCGCCTCGTGACGCCCGACGCTCAAGAAGTCGAACAGCTCGTCGCCCGTGACGGCGTGTTCGGCTTCCGCCACGCCGTCGACAACCGCAAGGCGTGCTGCGAGATCAGGAAGGTGCGCCCCCTCAATCGCGAGCTTAAGGACGCGCAAGGCTGGATCGCCGGCATTCGCCGCGAGCATTCCACCGCGCGCGCCGATGTTCCGCTCGCCGCCTGGGACGAGGCGCATGGTCTGATCAAAGTGAACCCTGTGGCGGATTGGACCTCGCACGAGCTCACCGCCTACATCGCCGCCAACAACGTGCCGGTCAATCCGCTGCACGCCCGCGGTTTCGTCTCGATCGGCTGCGCGCCTTGCACCCGCGCGGTCCAGCCGGGCGAAGACCCGCGCGCCGGACGCTGGTGGTGGGAACATGAAGACAAGAAGGAATGCGGCATTCACATGAACCCGAACCGCAAAGGGAAAGCCGCATGACCACGCTCGTCTCGCATCTCAAGCTGCTCGAGGCCGAGAGCATCCACATCTTCCGCGAGGCCGCGGCGCAGTTCCGCGCACCGGTGCTGCTTTATTCGATCGGCAAGGATTCGACGGTTCTGCTGCATCTTGCGCGCAAGGCCTTCTGGCCGGCAAAGCCGCCCTTCCCGCTCCTGCACGTGGACACGACGTGGAAGTTCCGCGACATGATAGCCTTCCGCGACAAGACGGCGCGCGATTTCGATCTGGACCTTATCGTGCATACCAATCACGACGGACTCGCCCGCGGCATGAATCCGTTCGATCACCCGCCTTCAATCTACACCGACGTGATGAAGACGGTGGCGCTACGCCAGGCGCTCGACGCTGGCGGCTTCGACGCGGCTTTTGGCGGCGCGCGCCGCGACGAGGAGGCATCCCGGGCTAAGGAGCGCGTCTTTTCTTTTCGCGCCGCCGGCCATCGCTGGGAGCCGCGCAAGCAGCGCCCAGAGATGTGGCAGTTGCTCAACGGCCGGCTCGGCAAGGGTGAGACGGTGCGCGTCTTCCCGCTGTCAAATTGGACCGAAGGCGACGTGTGGCGCTACATCGCGCTCGAGAAGCTCGACGTCGTTCCTCTCTATTTCGCCGCAGAACGCCCCGTGGTGACGCGCAATGGCCAGCTCATCGTCATCGATGATGAGAGGATGCGGCTGGAGTCGGGTGAGAAGCCCAAAATGCGGAGAGTGCGCTTCCGCACGCTCGGCTGCTGGCCGCTGACCGCGGCGATCGAGTCAGATGCCACGAGCCTCGATCAAGTCGTCGAGGAGACGCTCGCCGCGAGAGTGTCTGAACGGGCCGGGCGGCTTATCGATCACGATCAGGCTGGTGCCATGGAGATGAAGAAGCGCGAGGGCTATTTCTAATGCATGTCGCTGCGTTGAGAGGGGAGATTGCTCCCCTAACCGTCGCCGTGAGGCCTCAGGACACGGCCGGTATGGTCAGGCTTCTGACCTGTGGCTCGGTCGATGACGGCAAGTCGACCCTGATCGGGCGGTTACTGTGGGATGCGGCGGGCGTTACCGAGGACCAGCGCGCTGCAATCGCGCTCGCATCGCATAATCGCGCGGTCAATGGCGAGAAGATCGACTTCAGCCTTCTACTCGACGGGCTCCAGGCCGAGCGCGAGCAGGGCATCACTATCGACATTGCCTGGCGCTATTTCGAGACCGGCGACCGGCGTTTCGTGATCATCGACTCGCCCGGGCATGAGCAATATACGCGCAACATGGCAACCGGCGCCTCGCATGCCGATATCGCCATCCTGCTCGTCGATGCCCGCCACGGGACTAAGCGCCAGACACGCCGCCACGCCGCCATCTGCAATCTCGTTGGCATCAAGAAGGTGATCCTCGCCGTCAACAAGATGGATTTGGTCGATTGGTCCGAGGCTCGCTACCATGAGATAGAGAGCGAGTTCCGCGCGATTGCGGGGAGCTTCGGCTTCACCGAGGTCACCACCATCCCCGTGGCCGCGCTCAGCGGCGACAACGTTGCCTACCGCTCTACCCGCATGACCTGGTACTCGGGCCCGACCCTGCTCGACTATCTCGAGCGAGTCGACCCCAAGACTGAGCGGGTCGACGCGCCATTCCGGATGCCGGTGCAGCTCGTGCTACGCGCCGCTGGCGATTTCCGGGGCTATGCCGGCACCATCACCTCGGGGCGGGTGAGAGTTGGCGATCGCATCGTCGATGCAAGAAGCGGGCTCGGTGCCACGCTCAAGCGCATCTCGACCATGGACGGCGATCTTGCTATGGCCGGAAAGGGCGAGGCGGTCACGCTCGTGCTCGATACCGACCTCGATATCTCGCGCGGGGCGGTGCTGTCCGAAGTGCCACGACGCCCGATCAATGCCGACGTAATCGAAGCGCGGCTCGTCTGGCTATCCGAGACGCCATTCGACCCCGAGACCGGGTACCTGCTCAGGACCGCGACGGATCTTGCGCCGGTGACGAGCATGAGCATCTCGGCGCTTGTCGACTTCGAGACGCTCGCCTCCTCGCCTGCCCATGCCTGCGGGATGAACGACATCGCCGATTGCCGCGTTCTGCTCGGCCGGGCGGCCGCGCTCGATCTCTTCCGCGAGCTTCCGCTGACCGGTAATTTCATCTTGGTCAGTGCCATCGATGGTGCCACAGTAGCGGGCGGTGTCATCACCTGGGCACAATCAGGCGCGCCGGAGGTCGGCAGCAATGTTCTCGTGCTCAACCGCGAGCTGCTCGCCGGGCTCTGCTCCGATCTTGGCAGTTCACCGGCTGACCTCGCCGAGTTCAATCGGCGCGCGCAAGAGGTCGCAACTCTGCTACGTTCGGCAGGTGTTCCGGTTCTGATCGAGATTTGACGCGCTATAATCCGGCTATAAGAAGACGCCCGAACGAGGGCCGCTCCTTTTGCGTGCGTCCAAGGGGGAAGGGGACCCGTCAGGTATGGTGGATTTAGGCTGGGCAGCCCCTTTGCTGCCGCTTGTCGCGGCTGGCTTCGGCGTAGGCTTCCTCGTGGGGCTTACCGGCGTCGGCGGCGGCGCTCTGATGACGCCGCTCCTTATCTCGACCTTCGGCGTGAGCCCGCAGGTCGCCGTGGGCACCGACCTTCTCTACGCTTCGATCACCAAGAGCGTCGGCAGTTGGCGCCATCACGTCTCGCGCCATGTTGAATGGCCGATCGTGTTGAGGCTTGCCGCCGGCAGCTTGCCGGCAGCCGGCGCACTGCTCGCCGCGATCAGCGTTCTGCCCATCGACATGGTGAAGCTCGCCCATTGGATCAGGATGGGTCTCGTCGGCGCGCTTCCCATAAGCGGATTGGCGATCGTGCTCTATCCTCTCGCGACCCGCTCCTCGCCGCGCGAAGATACCGGCGATGTGCCGGTGCGGACTTTGCCGACCGTCATGTTCGGTGTGGTCCTTGGCCTCCTCGTCACGCTGACCTCGGTCGGAGCCGGCGCGATCGGAGTCACGGTTCTTGCCGCGCTCTATCCCATGCTGCCGGCCAAGCGGCTCGTAGGCTCAGACATCGCGCACGCCGTGCCGCTGACGCTGATCGGAGGGCTTGGCCATCTTGGCCTCGGTAATGTCGACCCCAGCATCCTCTTCGCACTGTTGTGCGGCTCGATTCCCGGCATCCTCGTCGGTTCGCGCCTTGCTGGCGTCATTCCCGAATGGCTGCTGAGACCGCTGCTCGCCATCACGCTCTGCTACGCGGCGTGGGCGCTTTACAAGAAATAGTCAGCCGGTCCTCGCAGTCGTGCCCTACTAGCGCCTGTTGATCATTGCGGCGCTAACCGCGATGAAGCTTATGTTGTCGGCGCCGCATCACTCAGCTTCTTCTCGCTTGCAGCCAAGATGTCCTGAACAAATCGCTCAGAGAAGCCGGCGAGGAAGCACCAGATCAGGAGCAGCGCGAAATGCTGGGTGGGGGCGAGTAAGGTCAGGTTCAAGCTCTCGACCTCATGACCTCCGCCTTCGTCCGGGTTCGCGGCTGCTTTCGCAGGCGGTTGGTCCTCGTTGGCATTCGGAGGCGAAACAGCCTCGTCCCCACTCCCGTGCGACGACGTTTGGTTCTCGCCCAGGTTAGACGACTCTTGCTCTTTGCTCCTGCCCGCGTGGAACACGACCCTCACCAATCCCACCTCTTCGAACTGAGGGAGAAGCGGGCCACCAGCGATGCCTGAGCGCACGAACAGGAAAAGGAGGACCGCCGCACACATGCCGACCGAGCCGCGCAGAAGAATCGAGGACCATTGCCTTGCATCTTCGACTTGGTCCAGAGACAACGACGTCCAATTCGATTGCAGGAAGTGAGCCGGCTAAACAGCGCCCCCATCAAGCCAGCGGTGAGCACCATCCAGGGAACGACAGCGACCCATGCATCCAAACTGAAGTGATTGCTCGTTGACGATGTAAAGGCGAACAGCATGTAGACGTAAGGTGCGATGAAAAGCGCGAACGTAATTGCCCAGCACCAAACCACACGGGTCGCCGCCAGATTTATCTTCCAACGGGCGAGGTATCGCTTTTGCTCCGTCCACTGGAGAGCTTCGGTCACGTCGAGAAGGAGAAGGCGAAGCTGATTCGCGGCGGTTGGCTGAGCGGCCGCGTTAATGTCGTCAAAAGCCTTTTGCAGCGCCTCACTGCCAGGCAGCTTCGCCACCTCCAACAACGCCATTTTCAGAGCTTGAACCATTTCCTCGGGCGTAAGCAGGAGGATGTTCAGGCGCCGTGCTGCGTAGATGTGGATCCAACCGTCTCTTCCAGCGCTCCGCTTAATCGCTTTGTCGATCTCGTTGCGAATCTCGGTCCCGAACTGCGGAGTACCTATGTCGCTCGCGGAGAATAGGAGACGCACTCGGGCGAACGAGGCAGCAAGGTCTTCCATCTCCGCCGTTTCGCTCGAGTCGGATGCTCCTGCGACCTCCTTGGGGTCGGCTGGGGTGCCGGCGGCCATGCCTTTTTGATTAGCTGGTTGACCTGCTGCTGGGGGAGTGTCGGCCAACGTCGTATCCTCAGGCGAAGCTAACGAATCCGAGATTGATGGCATCGAGCCGCTTGGTGCGGCGGAAGACACCGATGCCCTCGCGGCTCCCGGTGTCATTGGTATTGCCCTCGATGATTTCGAGCTTGCCGTTGAAGTTGCCGGCAATGATGCCGGCATGACCGGTCGACGCCCCTGTCTTGAGGAAGAACACCGAGCCGGGCGATACCAGCGAGGGATCGCGCCGCGCATCAGCGGCGACCAAGAGCCGCGAACCGCCTGGGTTTTGCTTGAGCTTGGCCCAGGCCGAGAGGACGCTTTCGGTCTTCGGTGCTGGATTGGCCCGTCGGAGTTGCGCAGACGCCTGCTCGAAGCACCAATAAACGAAGCACATGCACCACGGATAGTGATCCTCCATAGGATCGAGACCGGTGGCGCGGATATATTCGTTTACGCGCGGACCTCGGTTTGAACCGAGTGGCACCTCGCGCACGCCGACCTCATTGTCGGCGATCGTCACCACAAGCTGAGCGAGTTGAGGCGCGGCTGGTGCCGCTACGGTCGGATTCGCTGGAACGCTGGTCGCACACGTCGTCGGTCCGACAATTCCGTCGATCTCGAGCGACTCTCCCGCCAGGTCTGCGCCCCGGGCTTGGAAAACGCGCACAGCCTCTTCGGTGCGCTCGCCGAATTCGCCATCGATCGTCCCAGGCGGGATGCCAAGTGCACGCAACCTCAACTGGACCTGCTTGACGGCGTCGCCAATCGATCCGCTCTGAATGTAGCTGCCTGGAAAGGCAGGAGGCTGTGCCCCCTCGCCTTCCATGGGCCCTTCCGAGTCTTCTGGGCCGTCGATGGAGAGAAAGGCGCGCGTCGCTTCCCCGTTCATTGGTGGGCTGGATCGGCGTGAATTGGAGCACCTGAGAAATCGTGGGATCACTCTTCATCAGAGCGTTGAGGAGAGCCATCCCACCACACTGCTGGCTCACCGCATCGGCAGAGAAGATATTGTCTTTGATGTACTTTCCCCGGCTGTAGATGGTGGTGAAGCTCCACAGATAGGGCGATTTCACCTCGGGATGGTGTCGGCGGTAGCCGGTGCCGTTATACGTTTCGAGGACGAAAGCGACGCCGGGAACTATCCATTCGAGCCAAATCAAACTTGTCAAAGCGGGGCGCGTCTTCCGCGCTGGTTTCCCAGGCAAAGGGCGCATTCCGGCTCGGCGCCCGGCGGGAACATGGATCGTCCTGCCAGTTAGCGGATCGCCGTTATGAAGATGACGATCAAACCTTTGGCTTGCTTCGAGGCTGTGAATGATACCGATCACGAA
>JBLMXO010000354.1:0-3346 GCA_050257815.1 Actinomycetota bacterium | reverse complement strand
TGCGTGCTCGAGGACGCGAGCACGCTCGGGCCGCCTGAAGGGGAGTCGGTCAATTATTTCTTCAATCCGTTTTCGCGGGAGCTGTTCGCCGAGGTGCTGCACAACCTCGTCGTCTCCTATCGCAAGCGGCCGCGCCGGCTCTATCTCATCCTCATCGACCCGGTGGCCACCGACCTCATCGATCAGAGCGGGGTATTCTCGCGCCTTCAGCTCCCCTTCCCCGAGAGCCTCAAGGTGAAGCTGTTCAGCCCCTACGAGATCGCGATCTACCGCTCGCTGGCTTAGTCTCACTTCACGCCGAGCTTCTTCTGCAGGCTCGACGAAGAGGTGGTGTACTGGAAGATGAGCTTCTTGTCGGGATAGACATATTTGTGCGCGGCCTGCGCCATCAACGCGGCCTCATGGAAGCCCGACAGGATGAGCTTGAGCTTGCCCGGATAGGTGTTGATGTCGCCGATGGCGAAGATGCGCGGCTCGCTCGTCTCGAACTTCTCAGTGTCGACGGGAATGAGGTTCTCTTCGAGATGGAGGCCCCAATCAGCTACGGGGCCGAGCTTCATGGTGAGCCCGAAGAAGGGCATCATCACATCGGTCTTCAGCTCGAACGTCGCGCCGTCGGCGCCCTTGACCGTCACCGAGTTGAGCTTACCGTTCTCGCCGTGCAGTTCGGTCACCTGACCGATCTTGAAGTTGACGTCGCCCTTCTCGACAAGCTCGAGCATTTTCTGCACCGAGGCGGGCGCGGCGCGAAATTCCGCGCGGCGATGAAGCAGCGTCAGCGACTTCGCCACCGGCTGGAGATTCAAGGTCCAATCAAGCGCCGAATCCCCGCCGCCAACGATCAGCACGTCGCGGCCGCGCATCGTTTCCATCTTCCGCACGGAATAGAAGACGGAGGTGCCCTCATAGTGCTCGATGCCGGGCAGCGGCGGCCGCTTCGGCGTGAATGATCCACCGCCCGCAGCGATGATCAGCACCTTGCACTCGAACACGGTGCCCGCGTCGGTCGTGAGCCTGAAGGCACCGTCCACGCGCTCGAGCGTCTCCACCCTCTGGCTGAAATGAAGCTCGGCGCCGAACGGCTTGATCTGCTCCATCAGCCGGTCGGTCAGCTCCTGGCCGGTCACCATCACGATGCCGGGGATGTCATAGATCGGTTTCTCGGGATAGAGCTCAGTGCACTGCCCGCCCGGCCGGTCGAGGATGTCGACGACATGCGCCTTGATGTCGAGGAGGCCGAGCTCGAACACGGCGAAGAGGCCAACAGGCCCTCCCCCAACGATCAGGGCATCAGTCTTGATCACGTCGTTTGCCATGAACTTCCGCTCAGAACTGCTTGTCGGGGATGCGGACCACGAGCCCATCGAGATCTTCGGTCACCTTGATCTGACAGGAGAGTCGACTCTCGGGCCTGATGTCGAAGGCGAAGTCGAGCATATCCTCCTCCATCTGCTCCGGTTGGCCAGTCTTCTCGCGCCACGCCTCATCGACATAGACATGGCAGGTGGCGCAGGCGCAGGCGCCGCCACACTCGGCTGCGATGCCGGGGACCGAATTCTTGACCGCGGCCTCCATGACCGTCATGCCAGGTTCGGCCTCGACGACGCGTTCATTCCCATCGTTCTGGATAAAGGTGATCCTGGCCATGACAGTGGCGCGCGAGGCGATCGTCCTAACATCGGGGGCTCCGGACAGCGGCAAGCTCGCGCCCGAGGATGAGCGCGAGAGGGTATGCCCGCTCGCGGCCCGTGCTCTATAGGGCAATTAGGAACGAGACTCCAGCGCCTTCGGCAAGGGACGAGAAAGGCCTCAGCGGTCCTTGAGCAGGGATTTGATATAGGCGTCGGCCTCGCGCAAGGAGGTGTCGATCTCCTCGATGCGCGCCGCGCGAGAGTTGGCAAGAGCTTCGCCTGAGAGCGGCTCGGCGCGCTCGGCAGCTTCCGCCACCCGCCAGGCACCGACGGCACGCGCAGAGCCTTTCAACGTGTGGATCAAATCCTTCCAGTCCTGGTCGGATGGGCTCTGCCTCAATTGGTCGAGATAGCGAAAGGACTGGCTGCAGAAGAGCTCGAGCACCTCGCGCTCGAGATCGCGCTCGCCCAGCGTATAACGCGACAGATGCACGAGATCGACGGGCCGAGAGGAGGCCTTGCGGCCTTCGATCGAACGTTCCACCCCAACCCACGAAGCCATTTCGCTTGCCATGGTCCCTTCAGCTCCCCTTGCCCGACCGAGCGATGAGCCTCTTTGCTCCTGCGCGCCGAATGAGACGCATTTTTGTTGCAGTGCGGAAGGACGAGGGGCGATTGTGTGACATTCCGGCCCCGGAAGCTGTCACCTTCCTGCAACCAGGCACCTCGGTCTACGCGATTCTTGTCCTCCGCACAGCCAAAATTGCCGAATGATCGGAAAAGGTTAAGCCGCGTAAACCATACCGACCGATTAAACTTTTTTTAGCCCTAAAAATTCGTTAACGATGAAGGGAGAGGGGGAAATGCGTCGGGACGCCTTCCGGATACACTCCTATCCGGGATGGGAAGGTGCCCCGGCTTCAGACGCATCGCGCCTGCTGCGTGACGGGTTGAGTTCGGGGGCGCGCAATTCTCTCCGTGATCTAGTCGGTGCGAGGAACGCGTGATGGCGCAAGAGCAAGCGAAGACGCCGCCTGCAGAGGCGACGGAAGGAGCCAAGGACGAAGCTAAGTCCGGTCTCGAAGGCCTCTTCAAGAAACCAGCCGAAGCCAAGCCCGGCGAAGCTTCAGCGCCCGAGCGCACCGAACTGCCAAGACGGTCGACCCTTGCCGAGCGGCTGAGAGCCGAGCAGCGCAAGCGCGACGAGCAGCCCAAGCGCGAAAGGCGCGAGGAGCAGCCGAAACGCGAGGAGTTGGCAAAGCGCGACCGCGACGAGTTTCCGAAGCGCGACGACATTCTGAGGCACGACGAAGGCAAGCGCGAAGAGCTTGCAAAGCGCGACGATATCTTGGGCAGGCGCGAGCCCCGAGAGGAGCCAAAGCCAGTAGAAGACGCCAAGGCGCCACCCGAATTCGCCGAGACGCCGCCTCCCTCCGCTGGCGGACCCGCTACGAAGCCGTTCACCCGTGCACGTCGCCCTGCGGGCCCGCCCCCGCAGCGCAGGCTTGCGCCGCCAGCCAATGACGATTTGCCCTCGATCGGCGGCCTCATCTTCGCGCTACAACAGCGCCCCTCGCGCACGCCCTTCCTCATTGCGCTTGCCGCTTCGGTCGTATGGTTCATCATCGGCGGATTCTTCGCCTTCGGCCTCATCTCAGCGCAAATCTCAGCCGGCGGTGTCTCCGGCATGGTCGGCAGCGCGTCCGCGCTGACCG
>JBLMXO010000353.1:0-3306 GCA_050257815.1 Actinomycetota bacterium | reverse complement strand
ATCCCCGAGAAGGAGCACGTCTTCACCATCAACGGCATGGGCAACGTGCACCAGGCCTTCGCCGGCATCTTGCTCAAGCCATGGGGTGAGCGGACGCGCAATCAAAAGGCGATTCTGCAGGAGCTGTCGCCGCGCATCTCCAGCCTGCCTACGGCGCTTGCGCTCTCCTTCTCGCCGCCCGCTCTGCCTGGCTCAACGGGCGGCCCCCCGGTGCAATTCGTCATCACCACCACGCGAGACTTCCGGCAGCTCGCCGACGTGCTGGCCGACGTCGAAAAGTCGGCACGCGAGAGCGGTCTTTTCATCTTCACCGACTCTGATTTGAGATTCGAGACGCCACAGATCGAGTTCCACATTGATCACGACAAGGCGAACCGCCTCGGCATCACCATGGCCGACATCGGCAACTCGCTCGCGACTCTGCTCGGCGGCAATTACATCAACCTGTTTGATCTCAACGGACGCAGTTATCAGGTGATCCCGCAGGTGCCGCGCGAGTACCGGCTGAACGAGGATTGGCTGACGCGCTATCAGATCCGCACAAGCTCGGGCGCCTTGGTGCCGCTGTCCAATGTCGCTTCGATCACGAAGACGGTGCAGCCGAACGCGCTCACCAATTTCCAGCAGCTCAACTCGGCGACGCTATCGGCGGTGCCGTTCCCCGGGCGCACCGTTGGCGAGGCAATCGACTTCTTGAAGAAGAAGGCTGAGAGCTTCCCGGAAGGATTCTCCTACGACTTCCAGGGCGAGAGCCGGCAGTTCGTGCAGGAAGGCAATACGCTCGTTTATACGTTCATCTTCGCGCTGATCATCATCTACCTCGTGCTCGCCGCACAGTATGAGAGCTTCCGCGACCCGCTGATCATTCTGATCGCACTGCCGTGCTCGATCTTCGGCGCGCTCATTCCGCTCAACGCCGGGCTCGGCACCATCAACATCTATACGCAGATCGGCCTCGTCACCCTGATTGGCCTGATCTCGAAGCACGGCATCCTGATGGTCGACTTCGCCAACAAGTTGCAGAAGAACCAAGGCTATGCGCGACGCGACGCGATCGAGCATGCCGCAGCGATCAGGCTCAGGCCAATCCTGATGACCACGGCGGCGATGGTGGTGGCCATGGTGCCATTGTTGATTGCCAGGGGCGCTGGCGCCGCGAGCCGCTTCGACATTGGGCTTGTGATCGCGGCCGGCATGGTTGTCGGAACGATGTTCACCTTGTTCGTGACGCCTGCGGTCTATACCTACCTCGCCCGCGACCACCAGGCGGCGAAGGAGAAGGAGCGAGCGGCCGAGGCGCTCGCCAATACCTCGCACATTACCAGTCCCGAGACGCTTGAAGAAGCAGACGCCGAAGCCGAGGCGGGGATGCTGTTCCTGGGTGAGCCGGAGCCTGCTCAAGGGAGCCTCTCGCCTGAGGCCCACACCATCGGGGTGCCGGCTGCGGCTTCAGAGTCCGCTCAAGACCGGCGCCTGTCCAGGCGAGAGCGACGGCGCAAAGGGCTCGCTCCCGCTGCCGAATAACTAGGCGGGCGTCAGGCCAGCAAAGTACCGGACTCCCGGAATTTTTGCGCTGAAATATAGATATCGTTCGTTGCCTGCATGAGCCCGGGCAAAGCGGGCGTGTTTGCGCTCAGTCGAGGACAAAGCCATAGTTTACTCGCCCGTGGCGAGCCTCTAGAAAGCACCAGCTAGACGAGGCGGGGATCCATAGATGTTTGCAAAGATTTTGATCGCCAATCGCGGCGAGATCGCCTGCCGCATCATCAGGACAGCGCGCCGGCTCGGGATCAAGACGGTGGCCGTCTATTCCGATGCCGATCGCGATGCGCTGCATGTGGATATGGCCGACGAGGCCGTGCCGCTCGGCCCCTCGCAGGCCATCCACTCTTATCTCGACATCGAGAAGATCATTTCCGCCGCCAAAACCACGGGCGCCGAGGCGATCCATCCTGGCTACGGTTTCTTGTCGGAGAACCCGGCCTTCGCCCGCGCGCTCGAGAAGGCCGGCATCGTCTTCGTCGGCCCCAATGTCAAAGCCATCGAGGCGATGGGCGACAAGATCGAATCGAAGAAGCTCGCCGCCCAGGCCAAGGTCTCTACCGTGCCTGGCCACCTCGGTGTGATCAAAGACGCCAAGGAGGCGGTAAAGATCGCCGATGAGATCGGCTATCCGGTCATGATCAAGGCCTCGGCCGGCGGCGGCGGCAAGGGCATGCGCATCGCCTATAGCCGGAAAGAGGTGGAGGAGGGCTTCAACTCCTCGAAGTCCGAGGCGAAGTCGAGCTTCGGCGACGACCGCGTGTTCATCGAGAAATATGTCGAGGAGCCCCGCCATATCGAGATCCAGGTGCTCGGCGACAAGCACGGCAACGTCATCCATCTCGGCGAGCGCGAATGTTCGATCCAGAGGCGGAACCAGAAGGTCGTCGAGGAGGCGCCGAGTCCCTTCCTCGACGCGAAGACGCGCGAGGCGATGGGGGCGCAGGCGGTGGCGCTCGCCAGGGCGGTGGGCTACGACACTGCCGGCACCGTCGAGTTCATCGTCGACAAGGACCGCAATTTCTACTTCCTGGAGATGAACACGCGCCTCCAGGTGGAGCATCCCGTCACCGAGTTGGTGACCGGTCTCGATCTTGTCGAGGAGATGCTGAACGTCGCTGCGGGCAACAAGCTCGGAATCAAGCAGAAGGACGTGAAACTCAAGGGCTCTGCCGTCGAGGTGCGCGTCTATGCCGAGGACCCGACACGCAACTTCCTACCCTCGACCGGGCGGCTGGTCCGCTACCGGCCGCCTAAGCTCGGCATCGAGGGCGACGTCATCACCCGGCTCGACTCAGGCGTCGAGGAAGGCGGCGAGATCAGCGTCTATTACGATCCAATGATCGCCAAGCTCATCACCTATGCGCCGACGCGCCTTAAGGCGATCGAGGCGATGGGGACCGCGCTCGATGCCTTCGCCATCGATGGCTTCCGTCACAATATCCCTTTTCTCGCCGTCTTGATGCGGAACGAACGCTGGAGAGAGGGTCGTCTCTCCACCAAGTTCATCGCCGAGGAGTTCCCCGAAGGGTTCAAGCCTCCCCAGCCCGAAGGCCATACGCGGGATGTGTTAGCCGCGGTCGCCGCGGCAATGGATCATCTCAGCAATCAGCGCCGGCGCGCCATTACCCAGCAGATGCAGGGCGAGCCCGTGCGCTTCGCCGAGAAGCGCATCGTCGAGCTCGGAGAGGAGCAGGTGCGGGTGACGGTGGCGGGCGGGCTCGATGGGCCGATGCGGGTCTTCATCTATGGCGACAATGCCCC
>JBLMXO010000352.1:0-6210 GCA_050257815.1 Actinomycetota bacterium | reverse complement strand
TTTCCCGGGCATACCGAATATCTCGCCGCGCTCGCCGGCGGCAGCGGCAAAGCCCCCCACCCCGTGATGATGCTGGCTGGAGATGGCCTGCGCGTGGTCCCGGTCACGATCCACATCCCGCTGAAGGAGGTGATCCCGGCCTTGAGCAAGGAGTTGATCCTCATCACCGTCGAGATCACCGCAAGAGACCTCGGCCGCTATTTTGGCATCGCTCGCCCGCGGCTTGCCGTGAGCGGGCTCAACCCGCATGCCGGCGAAGAGGGCGGGCTCGGCCGCGAAGAGATCGATATTATTGCGCCGGCCATCGCAGAGGCGCGCGCCCGCGGTCTCGACGTAACGGGGCCGCATCCCGCCGACACCATGTTCCATGACGCCGCACGCGCCACCTACGATGCGGCGATCTGCATGTATCACGATCAGGCCCTCATCCCCTTGAAGACCCTCGCCTTCGACCGCGGCGTCAACATCACGCTCGGCCTTCCCTTCATCCGCACCTCGCCCGATCACGGCACCGCGTTCAACATCGCTGCCACCGGTAAGGCGAACCCGCGTAGTCTGATCGAGGCGCTCCGGCTAGCCGATGCGATGGCCCGCGCCGCAGAGGAATGCGCGTGAGCACGCCGGATGGCTTGCCGCCGCTGCGGGAGGTGATCCGCGCGGCGGGGCTCACCGCGAAGAGGAGTCTTGGCCAGAATTTTCTTCTCGACCTCAACCTCACGCGGCGGATCGCGCGCGCCGCTGGCCCTCTTGAGGGCGTGACAATCGTCGAGATCGGTCCCGGCCCCGGCGGGCTCACCCGTGCGCTTCTGCTCGAGGGCGCCTCACGCGTAGTCGCGATCGAGAGAGACGAGCGCTGCTTGCCAGCACTTCAAGAGATCGCCGCTCGCTATTCCGGCCGTCTCGACATCGTCGTCGCCGACGCGAGGGAGCTCGATTATCGTGCGCTTCACCTCCCCTCACCGGCTCGCATCGTCGCCAACCTGCCCTATAGCGTCGGCACACCGCTTCTCGTCTCGTGGCTCAAGACCAAACCCTGGCCGCCATGGTTCGATCGCCTCGTGCTGATGTTCCAGCGTGAGGTGGCCGAGCGAATTGTGGCAAACCCACGGACCAAGGATTACGGGCGGCTCGCAGTTCTCGCGCAATGGCGCACACGCCCACGCATTCTTTTCACCGTCCCGGCGGACGCATTCACGCCGCGTCCCAAGGTGAATTCGGCGGTCGTCGAGTTCATCCCCAAGGAGAGGCCAGTGCCCGCTTGCAATGTCGAGCAATTGGAGAGAGTTACGGCGGCAGCATTCGGCCAGAGGCGCAAGATGCTCCGCTCATCGCTCCGCCAACTCACCCAAGACAGCGAGGCATTGTTGGAAAGTCTCGCCATCGCGCCGACCGCGCGCGCCGAGGAACTCGATGTGACGGAGTTCTGCCGCATCGCCAATGCGCTCGTGGCCGCTAAAGCTCAGCCAGCAGGGTCTGGACGAAGCCCTTGAGCCCCGTCAGCCGCGATCGCCGCAGGCGCTCTGCCGCGAGGATCGCGCGCACCGCAGTGACCGAGCGGTCGATGTCATAGTTGACCACGACGTAGTCATATTCATGCCAGTGCTGGATTTCGTTGCTCGCGCCGCGCATTCGGCGCAAGACGACGTCGCTCGAGTCCTCCGCCCGCGTCTTCAACCTATCCTCGAGCGCCTCTGCCGAGGGCGGCAGGATGAACACAGAGACGACGTCGCCTGTCGCGGCCTTGCGCAAAGCCTCGGCGCCCTGCCAGTCGACGTCGAACAGCACGTCGCGCCCCGCGGCAAGCGCCCGTTCAACGGGTTTCCGCGTGGTGCCGTAATAGTTGTCGAACACGACCGCCCATTCGAGAAACGCGCCTTCATCGCGCATCCGGGCGAAGGTCTCCTTGTCGACGAAGTGGTAGTCCTTGCCGTCAGTTTCGCCTTTACGCTTCGCGCGCGTGGTATGTGAGACCGACAAGGTGATGTCCTTGTCGTCTCCGAGGAGACGCCGG
Source organism: Actinomycetota bacterium (assembly GCA_050257815.1). Lineage (GTDB taxonomy): Bacteria > Pseudomonadota > Alphaproteobacteria > Rhizobiales > Methyloligellaceae > Methyloceanibacter. The sequence continues at coordinate 4,199 of JBLMXO010000352.1, read as the reverse complement.
GAGATCGTGGTCTTGCCTGCACCAGACGGAGAGGAGAGCACCAGCATGATTCCTCGTCTCGCGATGGGCATCTCCACGGCAACCCTCATTCGATGTTCGCGACCTGCTCGCGCAACTGGTCGATCACGGTCTTGAGCTCGAGCCCGGTGCGGCTGATCTCTATGTCTGCAGCCTTAGAGCAGAGCGTATTCGCCTCGCGATTGAATTCCTGCGCCAGGAACTCGAATTTCCGCCCGACCGGTTGATCGCTCCCGATCAGCTCGTTCGCGGCCGCGACATGCGCACGCAAGCGGTCGAGCTCCTCCTGGATGTCCGCCTTGGCGGCAATGAGCAGCGCCTCCTGATGCAGCCTCTCGGGATCGAGCATCGATGCCCCCTCAGTGAGACGCGCGATCTGTTCTGCAAGCCGCGTGGCAATCGCCTCGGGTTGGCGAGCGGCTGCATTCGACGCGCGCTCCACCAGACCTTCGATCGCGGCAAGCTGCTTCTCGATCACGCGCTCCAAGCGCTGTCCCTCGCTTGCCCTAGCTACGACGAGCAGATCGAGCGCGCTCGCAAGGCCCGCGATCAAGGCGTGAAACAGCGCTGCTTGCGCTTCCTCGCTCTCCTCGGCCTCGACGGCCTCGACCACGCCGCGCATGGCAAGCAGCGTATCGAGCCGCACAGCCTTAAGCTGGGTCAAGCTTTGCGCACGTTCAGCCACCGCTTGCGCCTGAACAAGTGCCGTCTCATTCAGCCTGATCTCCGTCTGCTTCCCGTCGCGTTTGACGGCGAGGTTGATGGTGCAATTACCGCGCGCGAGCTTCTCCTGGCATAGTCCGCGCGCCCTGATTTCGAGCGCCTCGAAGCCCGGCGGAAGCCGCAAGCGGAGATCGAGATTGCGCCCGTTGACGCTGCGCGCCTCCCAAGACCAGCTCACGTCCCCATGCACGCCTTCCGCGCGGGCAAAGCCGGTCATGCTTTTCAAGGCCATGGCGATTCTGAAGCTCTTACCTAGGAGGGACGCCTGCTCGGCCGCTTTATAGCCGAGTCGGGAGATGTTTCGGACCGGAAGCTATGGTTAGCGCTTCGGATTGCGCTTGGGCCTTGGCACCGTTTCGCCCGTCTCCCCGGCAGCACTGGTCGCCGGCTGAGCGCCAGGCGCGGCATCACTGGCGGCTCCGGTAAAGGCCTCGGGATCAGCGAAGGCCCCCGGCATATCGGCAGCCTCGCTGGCAGCGGTGCCAGTCGCCTCAGGAGCTGCACCCGGAGCAGGAGCCGGGGCGGCGGACGCACCCTCCCCCGAGGCACCTCCCGCCGCAGCAGCGGCGGCAGCCTCCTCGGCCTCCTTGGCCCTGATGTCGCGCTCGATCTTTCGCCACTTGACCACATTTTTGTTGTGCTCTTCGAGCGAGGCCGCGAACACATGGCCACCAGTGCCGTCGGCGACGAAATAGAGGTCCTTCGTCTTTGCCGGCTTCAGCACCGCCTCGATCGCGGCACGTCCCGGACAAGCGATCGGGGTCGGCGGTAACCCATTGATCTTGTAGGTGTTATAGGGAGTGTCACGATCTAGCTCGTCTTGTTGGATGGGATGATCGAGCACACCTTTGCCACCCACCAGCCCATAGATAATGGTGGGGTCAGACTGAAGCCTCATGTTTTTGCGCAATCGATTCTGGAATACGCTCGCAATAAGTGGCCGCTCGTCCGCGCGCCCGGTTTCCTTCTCCACGATTGAGGCAAGTACTAGCGCCTCCTCCGGCGTCTGCACCTCGATGTCAGGGTCACGCTCCTCCCAGATCTTGGCGAGGAACTTCGCTTGTGCCGCCCGCATGCGGTCAATGATCTCTTGGCGGGTATCATCACGGCCGAACTTGTAAGTATCGGGAAGCAGACTGCCCTCGGGTGGAATTTCGGTGATGTCGCCATGAAGATCGGGATTGGCCCTAATCTTGTCGACGATCTGCTGCGTGGTCAGCCCCTCGGCCAGCGTGACTTTGTGCTCGATCGATTTGCCCTGGACGAGGATGTCGAGCACGTCGCGCATGGTGGCATTCTTGGGGAACTCGTACTCGCCCGCCTTCACGTTCCCCTTACCCCTGAGATACTTGAAGTAGAAAATGCTGGTCATGAAAATTGGGCGATCATCGATCACGCCTTCGCGCTCGAGCCGCTCGGCCATGGCGCTCACGCCCTCGCCTCTCGGCACCGCAAATACGACAGATGTGGTTAGCGGACCCGGCCTGTCGAACTGCACCCTGATGAAGAAGTAGAGGCCGAGCGAAACACACGCCAAAAGGAAGACGAAGCTGACCAACCCATCGAGCATGTTGAGGAAGGGATAATCGCGCTCCTCCGGCTCCTCGCTGTCGGGAGGCGGCGGAGGACGCATCGGCTCAAGCGTCTCGGCCGGGCTGCGCGGCGCCGGGGCAAGCGGCATCGTCGGACGGGAAGCAGGGCTAGCCGGAACGACGTCACGATTGTCGTTGGCCGTCGACGGAAGGTCCCTGGTCAATGACATTGCTGACACGCCCCGCGCGCGAAAAACCCTAACCAAGTTAAGTCGAAATATGGCGAAAGGGAGGTTTGACTTGCCATCCTGGCCGGATCAAGAGGCGCAGCGGCGCACAATAAGCGAGGCATTGGTCCCGCCGAAACCAAAGGAGTTCGACAGAACCGTATCAATGGTCCTCCGCCGTGCCTGATGCGGCACAAGATCAATGGCGGAAGCGACCGACGGGTTGTCGAGATTGAGGGTCGGCGGCGCAATATTGTCGCGGATGGCAAGAACCGAGAAGATCGCCTCGACGGCGCCTGCGGCGCCGAGCAGATGACCAATCGCCGACTTGGTCGACGACATCGACACCTTCCCGGCCGCGTTACCGAACAGCCGCTCGACGGCGGCAAGCTCGATTTCGTCCCCCATCGGCGTCGAGGTGCCGTGCGCGTTGATATAGTCGATATCGGCGGGCTCGATGCCGGCACGTTTCACCGCCGCGCTCATACAGCGATAGGCGCCGTCGCCATCCTCGGCCGGTGCGGTGATGTGGAACGCATCGCCAGAAAGCCCATAGCCGATGATCTCGGCATAGATCCGAGCGCCCCTGGCTTTGGCGTGCTCGAGCTCCTCGACCACGACCACGCCTGCCCCCTCGCCCATGACGAAGCCGTCGCGGTCGCGGTCATAGGGTCGCGAGGCGCGCTGCGGCTGATCGTTGAAATTGGTGGAGAGCGCTCGGCAAGCGGCAAAGCCAGCAATGGCCAAGCGGCATACGGGTGACTCAGTTCCGCCCGCGAGCATCACGTCGGCATCGCCAAGCGCGACGAGGCGCGAGGCATCGCCGATGGCATGCGCACCTGTCGAGCAGGCGGTGACCACAGCGTGGTTTGGACCCTTCAACCCGTGCTCGATCGAGACATAGCCCGCGGCGAGATTAATCAGGCGCCCCGGGATGAAGAACGGGCTCACCCGGCGCGGCCCCTTCTCGGCAAAGAGGAGTGAGGTCTTTTCGATTCCTTGCAAGCCTCCGATGCCCGAGCCGATCAGCACGCCGGTGCGGATCTGGTCCTCATAGGCGGTCGGCTTCCACCCGGCATCCGTGAGCGCTTGAGTCGCCGCGCCCATCGCATAGATGATGAAATCGTCGACCTTGCGCTGCTCCTTTGGCTCCATCCAATTGGTCGGGTTGAACGTGCCGTCGGAGCCGTCGCCTTGAGGGACTTGGCAGGCGATCTGGCAAGAGAGATCCGAGACCTCGAAATTCTCGATGCGGCGAGCGGCATTCTGCCCCTTGATCAGGCGATCCCATACGATCTCGTGGCCGCAACCGAGCGGCGAGACGAGACCCAAGCCTGTGATGACGACACGTCGCATCGCGCTTTTGCCGTGATCCTTGCGGGAACTGCTGACGAGCCGTTTTGGCTGCGATTGTCACGACATGGGGCGGCTTTGGACACGCCCGGGGCGAAGTCGCGTCAAGCGGCAGTATTCTTCTCCAGGAACTTGATGGCGTCGCCGACGGTCAGGATCGTCTCCGCGGCATCGTCGGGGATCTCACAGCCGAATTCCTCCTCGAAGGCCATGACCAGCTCGACAGTGTCGAGGCTGTCGGCTCCGAGGTCGTCGATGAAGCTCGCATTCTCGGTGACCTTGTCGGCCTCGACCCCGAGATGCTCCACCACGATCTTCTTCACGCGCTCCGAGATGTCACTCATTT
>JBLMXO010000351.1:0-3045 GCA_050257815.1 Actinomycetota bacterium | reverse complement strand
CACCGAGATCGAAGGCGGCGCGATCTCGGGATATTGCGCCACCGGCAGGCTGAAATAGGCGACCGCGCCGACCAGCGTGATGATGATGGAGATGACGGCGGCGAAGATCGGCCGGTCGATGAAGAAATGCGAAATGTTCATTTCGCCTCGGAGTCCAGCGGGCCGGCCGAAGGCGCAGCAATCGTGCCCTGCTGCGGCGTGACCTTCTGGCCCGGTCGCGCGCGTAACAACCCATCGATGATCACTTCGTCATCGGCGGTGATGCCACTCCTAACCACGCGCAAATTGTTGTCGGTGACGGGACCGAGCTCGACCGGCTTCGGCACCACCGTACCGTCGGGGGAGACAGTGAACAGAAGCTTCACCGATTGATCGGTCACCACTGCAGCATCCGGCACCAGCATGGTCGGCCGGAGCTGCGACATGGGCACGCGCACGCGGCCGAACTGGCCTGGAGTGATGAACAGGTTAGGATTGGGGAAGCTCGCGCGCACACGGATTGTTCCCGAGGAGCGATCATACTGATTGTCGACGAAGTCGATGGTGCCTTTCAGCGTCCATTCCTTCTCGTCCATTAGCTGTCCTTCGACCTCGACGGAGTTTTCGCGCGCCGACTTGATCTCGCCCTTCTGCACCAGGCGCTTGTAGGTCATGCCATCGCCTTCACTGACGTTGAAGGAGAGCCAGATCGGGTCGAGAGAGACGATGGTGGTGAGCAACGTGGTCGTGCCGCCAGTTCCACCGATGATAAGATTGCCGACGCTCACCTCATGCCGGCCCATGCGGCCTGCGACCGGCGCCGTTACGCGCGTATAGTCGAGATTGAGCTGCGCCTGATCGACGGCGGCGATGGCTGCATCGCGCGAGGCGGTGGCGATGTTCACCTGTGCCAGCCGCTCGTCATATGTCTCCTGCGTGGCGTAGTCGTTCTTGCGCAGCTGCGCAGTACGTTCGAGTTGGGCTTTGGCAAGATCGAGCTGGGCTACAGCCTCGGCCTGTTGGGCCTTGGCGGTCTCGAGTGCAAGCTCAAACGGCCTCGGCTCAATGACGAAGAGGAGGTCGCCCTTCTTGACCAGCTGCCCATCGGTGAAGTTGACGGATTCGAGATAGCCGCTCACCCGCGGGCGCACTTCGACCGATTCCCGCGCTTCGAACTGTCCGGTGAAATCGCTCCACTCTTGCATCTCCTTGACGAGAGGCTTGGCGACGGTCACGGCTGGCGGGGGTGGCGCCGTTGCCGCGCCCTGCTCACCCTTCCAAAAGCCCCAATAATGATAGAGGAGCGCTGCCGCGGCGACGACGGCGAGAAGCAAGAGCACGCGCTTCATGCCTCCCCCCGAGCCGCGCTTGGGAGCTTCGGCTGGAACTTCCGGTTTGCGCGCCGGCGCGTCAGGAGCTTTCAGGGCCGTGGTCGTCTCTTCAGTCTCGGTCGAGGTCGCGTCGTCGCTGTCTTTGCGACTCTCGCCGCCATTTCGGTTTCTCTGCTGCATCGTGCGCATCTTAAGCTTGCGCCCCTGCTGCGCCAAAGCATGGTTTGCAAGGACTCTCTCCCGCGACGCTACTCCAAAGCGGCCGGTCAACGCGAGGGGCAAACATTCAATAGGAATAACCAATCGTGGTCGGAACGGTCCCGCGAAACGGATTTTTCTGTCCCCCATCACAGCAATTTGCACATGAAGCCTCCGCCCTAGCTGGAACTGCCTGCAGTGTTCTGGCAGGGCTTGGCGAATCGTCTCGCCCGGCGTTGCCGCGTTGTCTCCGACCGCACACGCGAATAACGGGGCGGGAAAATGGATGGTAGATGCTGAAGCCTCTTGTCACTTTACTTTTGGCCGCAACCCTCGCGGTCGGCCTCTTTGGTTGCCGCGACGAGGCGAGTTTGCCGGTCGAGGCGGGGTCAGGTCCAGATCCCAAGCTTCCCCCTCCCCGGCAGAGACTCATACCGACGGTCGTCGTCGCGCACGCGATCGGCTGGCCCGAGGGCGGCAAACCAGTGGCTGCCGACGGGCTCAAGGTCGAGCGCTTCGCGAAGGGCCTCGACCATCCGCGCTGGCTTTACGTCCTCCCCAACGGCGATGTGCTCGTCGCCGAGACGAATACGCCGCCGCAACCAGAGCAGACCGGCCTCATGGCGTGGATCACGAAGTCGGTCATGGGCTGGGCCGGCACCGGCGTGCCGAGCCCCAATCGCATAGTCCTGCTCCGCGACGTTGACGGCGACGGCGTGGCTGAAACGAAATCGACCTTGTTAAGCGGGCTCAACTCGCCTTTCGGCATGGCTCTCGTCGGCGACGATCTCTATGTCGCCAACACCGATGCGGTGATGCGCTTCCCCTATCACGGGGGCGACATGAGCATCGCGGCCCGGGGGACCAAGGTGGCCGATCTGCCAGCTGGGGCTTACAACTATCACTGGACCAAGAGCCTTGTTGCAAGCCCCGACAGGTCGAAGCTCTTCGTTGGCGTCGGCTCGAATAGCAATGCCGGCGAGAATGGCATTGCAGCGGAAAGAGGTCGCGCCGCCATTCTCGCGATCGATCTGGCAACCGGCGAGGCTCACCCCTTCGCCACGGGCTTGCGCAATCCGGTGGGACTTGCTTTCGAACCGGAGAGCGGCGCGCTCTGGGTCGCGGTCAACGAGCGCGATGAGCTCGGCAGCGACCTTGTCCCTGACTACATGACCGCCGTCAAGGAAGGGGGCTTCTACGGCTGGCCGTACAGCTATTTCGGCAGTCATCTCGATCCGCGCGTCGCGCCCCAGCGGCCCGATCTCGTCGCCACTGCGACCGTGCCAGACTATGCGCTCGGCCCCCATACCGCCTCGTTGGGGCTCACCTTCTACCGCGGTGCCCTGCTTCCCGAGCATTATCGAGGAGGCGCCTTTATAGGCCAGCACGGGTCCTGGAACCGCGACCCGCCGAGCGGCTACAAAGTCGTTTTCGTGCCCTTCTCCGGCGGGCACCCGTCGGGTCCGACGGAGGACGTTCTCACCGGATTCCGCAATCAAGATGGTGATGCGCTGGGACGCCCCGTCGGCGTCGCGGT
>JBLMXO010000350.1:0-10317 GCA_050257815.1 Actinomycetota bacterium | reverse complement strand
AGATGGCGACGCCGGACTCTATCAACTTCATGGCCAAGCACGGCCGCGGCCTGATCTGCCTAGCGCTGACGCCAGAGCGCGCCAAGCAGCTTCATCTCGAGCTGATGTCGCGCTCGAACCGGTCGCGCCACTCGACTGCCTTCACCGTGTCGATCGAAGCGCGGGAAGGGGTCTCGACTGGAATCTCGGCGCATGACCGAGCGCACACCATCTCGGTCGCCATCGATCCGACCAAGGACTATCGCGACGTCATGACGCCCGGCCATGTGTTCCCGTTGGTGGCCAAGGAGGGAGGCGTCCTGATCCGCGCTGGCCACACCGAGGCAGCGGTCGATCTCGCGCGGCTCGCCGGACTCTATCCTGCGGGCGTCATCTGCGAGATCATGAACGACGATGGGACGATGGCGCGGCTTCCCGACCTCGTCGCCTTCGCCCAGCGTCACGGGCTCAAGATCGCGACCATCTCCGATCTAATCGCTTACCGCCTCCGTTACGATCATCTCGTCAAGGTCGTCGCCGAGACCAAGATCGACAGCGCCTTTGGCGGGGAATTCGACGTCAAAGTCTATGCCACAACCGTTGACCCGGCCGAGCATGTCGCTCTGGTGAAGGGCGACGTATCCTCCGGTGGGCCGGTGCTCGTGCGCGTGCACGCGTTGAACACCATCGACGATGTGGTGGCGCCGGGTGAGAACCGCGAGACTGCCGTGCATAAGGCGATGGAGATCATCGGCCATGAGGGCCGCGGCGTGGTCGTGCTGATCCGCGAGTCGCGACCTGACGCGATTTCTGCGCGGCTCAAGGGCGAAGCGGGAGGCGGAGGCCAGCAGCGTCTCATCGAATACGGTATCGGTGCGCAGATCCTGCTCGATCTGGGCGTTCGCGAGATGGTGCTCTTGTCCAACTCTCCGGCCCGCAAGATTGTTGGCCTTGAGGGCTACGGATTGAAGGTCGCGGGCCACAGGACCTTGGAGCAGACTTCATGACCCGCAAAGGTCCCCGCTCGGTCCTTATCATCGAGGCGCGCTTCTACGAGGACATCGCCGACGAGCTCGCCCGCGGCGCCATCGATGAGCTCGAAGGACAGCGCGTCTCCTATGAGCGCATCGCCGTGCCTGGCGCTCTAGAGATCGCGCTCGCTCTCAGTCTCGCGCTTGCCAACGGCTTTGTCGGCAGGGCCGGGCGTCATCGCGGCTGCATCGCGCTCGGCTGCGTGATCCGTGGCGAGACCACCCACTACGATATAGTGGCGCGGGAGTCAGCCGCGGGACTGCATCAGCTTGCCGTGCAGCATGCCGTGCCGATCGGTTTCGGCATCTTGACCTGCGAGAGCCGCGAGCAAGCCTGGGAACGGGCAAGCGTGGATGGACGCAACAAAGGGGGAGATGCTGCGCGCGCCTGCCTCACTCTGCTGCAGCTCGAACGGCATTTCTCTTCGGCGAGCCGGCGCTAGGGCATGGCGAGGCGTGGCCAATCCGCCAAGCGGGCAAGCTCACGCAGCGCGGCCCGCCTTGCCGCCGTTCAGGCGCTCTACCAGATGGACATGACCGGCATCGATCTGAATGAGGTCATCACCGAGTTCGAGACCCATCGCCTGGGCCAGGAGATCGAGGGCTGCCAATATTGCGACGCCGAGGCCGATTTCTTCCGCGATCTCGTCGAGGGGGTGGTACGCGAGCAGCTCAAGATCGATCCCCTGATCGACAAGCAGCTCGCCGAGGGTTGGCGGCTAACGCGGGTCGATTCCATCCTCCGCGCCATCCTCCGCGCCGGAGCTTACGAGATCTTCTCGCGCGGCGATGTGCCGGCGCGCGTGATCATCTCGGAATATGTCGATATCGCGCACGCTTTCTTCGCCGAGGAGGAGCCTAAGGTGGTGAACGGCATTCTCGACCGGCTTGGACATAAGGCGCGTCCGCGCGAGTTCGCCGCTGGAGGACCAAGCGATGGTTGAGACCTCCGGCGGCGGCGAAGGGAAGGGGCTCGGCGAGTTCGAGATCATCGCTCGCTATTTCGCGCCGCTTGCGACCGATGCCTCGGCGCTCTCCTTACGCGACGACGCCGCCGTGCTGCGCCCGCAGGAGGGGCTCGAGATTGTGCTTTCCTGCGACACGATCATAGAGGGCGTGCACTTTCTGAGTGACGATCCGCCGGAGTCGATTGGCCACAAGGCCTTGGCCGTCAATCTGTCAGACCTCGCTGGCAAAGGCGCCCGGCCTTACGTCTATCTGCTTGCTGTATCGCTTCCCGCAAAGCTGCTTAGCCCCGATTGGCTCGAGGCCTTCGCAGCGGGCCTTGCCGATCTTCAACAACGCTCTGGCATCGCGCTTGCGGGCGGTGATACGACCAAGACGCCAGGACCGCTGAGCATCACCATCACGGCGCTTGGCCTCGTGCCGCACGGCCATGCCGCGCTCCGCCATGGCGCCAAGCGCGGCGACCTCCTGTATGTGACCGGCACGATTGGCGATGCCTATCTTGGCCTTCGCCTGCTAAAGGAACCTGCGCTCGCGAGCAAATGGGGCCTGTCCAAGGACGAGATAGAGTTCCTCATCGCTCGCTACCGGGAACCTGAGCCGCGCAACTCAATTGCTATTCCCTTGCGCAACTTCGCCACTGCCGCGATCGACGTCTCCGACGGTCTCGTTGGCGATGTGGGCAAGCTCGCCAGTGTTTCCCATGTCGGTGCGGTGATCGAGGCTCCTCGCGTCCCGCTCTCGCTTGCGGCGCGCAAGGCCGTCGCCGGCGATCCCTCCCTGTTGGGGGCTCTTCTTTCCGGCGGCGACGACTATGAAGTCGTGGCGGCTGTCCCCGAGGCGAGCGCCACTGCCTTTGAGGCCGAGATCGCCTCTAAAGGCGAGACCATCACCCTGATTGGCCATCTCGAAGAGCGCGACGGCACGCGCGTTTTGGGGGAGGGCGGGCGCGCCCTTAAGCTTGGCCATAAGGGATTCGCCCATTTCTAGGGTTTTGCGGGGCCGGCTTGGGCCAATTTTCCGCGCCAAGCCTCTGTTGCGTCCTGCCTCTATCTTTGGCATTTTCCGCGCGCGCATTCGCACCACCGCTTTTGGGGGCAGTAGGGCTCGGGAGCACGTAAAGTGCCTCCCTTTCCAGTCCTGTTACCTCCGTAATCCCAAAGAAACGCAGAGGCACTCATGACCTTCGTCCTTTACCTGATCATTGCTTGCGGGGCGCTCTCGATCGCCTATGGCGTCGCGACGACCAAGGCCGTTCTCGCCTCGGACCCCGGAACGGCTCGCATGCAGGAAATCGCTGCCGCCATTCAGGAAGGGGCCAAGGCCTACCTCGCCCGCCAATACACGACGATCGCCGGCGTCGGCGTCGTCATCTTCCTCGTCATCGCCTATCTGCTCGGTATCCCGCAAGCGATCGGCTTCGCCATCGGCGCCATCCTCTCGGGCACGGCCGGCTATATCGGCATGAACGTCTCGGTGCGCGCCAATGTCAGGACGGCGCAAGCCGCCACCAAGAGCCTTGCCGACGGCTTGAGCCTCGCCTTCCGCGCTGGCGCCATTACCGGCCTCCTCGTGGCCGGCCTCGCTCTTCTCGGCGTCTCCGTCTATTTCCTCGTCCTCACTAAGATCTTGGGGCTCGCCCCTGCCTCACGCGAGGTCGTCGATGCGCTCGTAGCTCTGGGCTTCGGCGCCTCGCTCATTTCCATCTTTGCCCGTCTCGGCGGCGGTATCTTCACCAAAGGCGCCGATGTCGGCGGCGACCTCGTGGGCAAGGTCGAGGCCGGGATTCCCGAGGACGACCCGCGCAACCCCGCGACCATTGCGGACAACGTGGGTGACAATGTCGGCGACTGCGCTGGCATGGCCGCCGACCTGTTCGAGACCTATGTGGTGACGATCGTCGCCACGATGGTGCTCGCCTCGATCTATTTCGCCGGCGGCGAGGATCGCGTCATGCAGATGATGCTCTATCCGCTCGCCATCGGTGCTACCTGCGTCATCACCTCCATCATCGGCACCTATTTCGTGCAGCTTGGCAAGAGCCAGTCGATCATGGGCGCGCTCTACAAGGGCGTGATCGTGACTGGGGTGCTCTCGCTCATCCTGCTCTACCCCTTGACCTCGTGGCTCGTCGGCATGGACACCGCCATGAAGGTGGGCGAGGTGACCTTCACCGGCAGGTCGCTGTTCTATTGCGGCGCGGTCGGACTCATCGTTACGGCTCTGATCATCGTCATTACTGAGTATTATACGGGCACGAATTTCCGGCCCGTGCAGTCGATCGCCAAGGCCTCCGTTACCGGCCACGGCACGAACGTCATCCAGGGTCTTGCGGTGTCGCTGGAATCGACGGCGCTGCCGGCGCTCGTAATCATGGCGGGCATCGTCATCGCCTATAATCTCGCCGGGCTCTTCGGCATCGCCATCGCCGTCACCACCATGCTCGCTCTCGCCGGCATGATCGTCGCGCTCGACGCCTTCGGTCCCGTCACCGACAACGCCGGCGGTATCGCCGAGATGGCAGGCTTGCCCAAGGACATTCGCAAGACGACGGACGCGCTCGACGCCGTCGGTAACACCACCAAGGCCGTGACCAAAGGCTATGCCATTGGCTCAGCCGGGCTTGGCGCGCTCGTCTTGTTCGCGGCCTATACCGAGGACCTCAAATATTTTGCCGCCAATGCCGATAATTTTCCCTATTTCAAGGGCGTGGACCCGACCTTCTCGCTGTCCAATCCTTACGTCGTGGTCGGGCTCTTCCTCGGCGGCCTCTTGCCCTATCTTTTCGGCGGCATCACCATGACGGCGGTCGGCCGTGCTGCCTCCGCCATCGTCGAGGAGGTGCGCCGCCAGTTCAAGGAGAAGCCCGGCATCATGAAGGGCACCGACCGGCCAGACTATGGCAAAGCGGTCGATCTCCTCACCCGTGCGGCGATCAGGGAGATGATCGTTCCCTCGCTGTTGCCCGTGCTGTCGCCGATCGTCTTTTACTTCATCATCAATTGGATTGGCGGCAAGAGCGCCGCCTTCTCGGCGCTCGGCGCCATGCTGCTCGGCGTAATCGTCACCGGGCTCTTCGTCGCCATCTCGATGACGGCGGGGGGAGGGGCTTGGGACAACGCCAAGAAATATATCGAGGATGGCCATTACGGCGGGAAAGGCTCGGACGCGCACAAGGCGGCGGTCACCGGCGACACGGTCGGCGACCCCTATAAGGACACTGCCGGGCCTGCCGTGAACCCAATGATCAAGATCACCAATATCGTGGCGCTGCTTCTGCTTGCCGTGCTCGCCCACCAATAGGGAAAGAGCTCGCGATCAGAGACCGCCGGGACCGGGGATGCCGCCGCCCTGCTTGTTCAGGTCCTTGAACATTTGACGGTGAGAAATATTGCCGAAGATCTGCTCGATGAAGCCGAGGTCCTTGCCGCGCGCCGGCGTCTCGCCCCTGTAGTAGTTGATGACGATGCCGTCCTTGAGCCCGTAATTGGCGACCTGCTGGACCTTCTCTGTGCCGTCGAAATAGACCGCGACCACCTGGCGGTTGATCTCCCAGGGTTTGAGGAAGGCGACGCTCTTTTGCGTGGTCGAGATGTAGTAAAAGGCATCGCCACCGATCGTGCTGGTCGTGTCGGGCGAGCCGAGAACGGATTTGACCTCGTCCTTGTTCATACCGGAGTGGACCTGATTGAGGTCGACGTCGACGAACACGTGGCCATGCCGGTCGATCTGCGCGCCGCAGCCGGCAAGCACGAGAGCCGCGCCGAGCGCGAGCACAAGGCATACGTCGTGGCGCGCGCGAATGATCACCGGCTTGACGCTAGACAAAATCGGATGTCCCTCGACGGTCGAAGCGAACGGAAACGGTTGATGCCCTTCTTACCTCGCATCGCTAGGCCCTGGCGACGCAAAGAGAACGTTGCTGAAAAACTCTATGGCGCGATTGTGGCGCAGGCGCGGCTTCCCCTGTTCTATCAGGAGTTTGGCGTCCCTGACACGCTCGAAGGCCGTTACCTCGTCTTGTCGCTCAACCTCTTCGCGGTGCTGCACCGCCTGAAGGTCGAGGGCACAGAGGCGGCCCTGTTGATCCAAGAGCTCGCCGATTGTTTTAAGAACGACATGGAAACCGTGCTCCGCGAGCTTGGCGTGAGCGACCTCCGCATTCCCAAGAAAATGAGAGGGCTCGCGTTCTCCAGCGCCGCGCTGCTGAAGGCCTACGGAAAGGCCTTGGCCATGGGCGAGGGCGTACTGGCCGAGACGATTTGCCGAGCTTTGCCGGATGAAGGGGAGGCGGCAAAGGCTGCAGGAACCCAACTTGCACACTATCTAACGGAGAGCGTTCGCAGCTTGGAGAGAGAGCCCTATGCCGTGCTTCGTGCCGGCACGCTCACCTTTCCCGATCTCTCAGCGAAGCGCTGAAAGAAGGAGCGCATGAGCAAAGACATGGAACATTCGCCGCTTTCCCGGCAGCTCAAGATTGACGAGATCAGGGATGGTGCAAGCGGATCGATCGAAGCGACCAAGACCGAGATGGCCGAGATCGCTCAGCTACTCGACTTGCCGGGGCTCGACGACCTCGTCATGACCTATCGCCTTTCCCGCGCGGGGGCCGGGCGCTTTCGCCTCAAGGGCGTTCTCAAGGCAAAAGTCTCCCAGACATGCATCGTCTCGCTCGAGCCAGTCGAATCGAACCTCGACGTTCCTGTCGAAGCCGAGTTCTGGCCCGCGGAGATGATCGCGGCCCACGAGGAGGACGCGGAGGAGCATGGAAGCGCGGCGCTTGCCGACTGGCCAGAGCCGATTGACGACGGACGCATCGATCTTGGCCCAATCCTCTATGAGACGCTCGCCACTTCGCTCGATCCCTATCCAAAAAAGGAGGGCGTGAGCTTCCAATGGTCAGAAGGCGCGGAGATGCTGGGTCTCGGAGAGAAAACGAGCCCGTTTGCCGCGCTTGGAGCACTGAAGCGGCCCTAAAGATGGGCCTTCCGGGCGAGGCAAAATCCCGGTTGTCAACAGCCCCCATTTTCCAGTCTATTCGGGTGTCTTTTCCGGGGGTTGGCGCGGCCGATCAGGGCCGCAAAGGGTGATATCTTTCCTGAACGGCATTTGTGAATGGCTCCAGTCACCATAGCGCTCGACGCCATGGGCGGGGACCACGGCCCAGGCGTGGTCATTCCCGCCGCTGCGCTTGCGCTCGTGCGTCATCCCGACATGCAGTTCCTCTTGGTCGGTGATACGGCGAAGATCGAGCCCGTGCTTGCCGACCATCCTGCGCTCAAGGCGAAGTCGAGGATCATCCATACCGACGTCGCTGTCGCCATGGATGCAAAGCCGAGCCAGGCGCTGCGCAAGGGCCGTTGGCGGTCGAGCATGTGGCTAGCGCTCGAAGCAGTGAGGGATGGGCGCGCCGATGCCGCCGTGTCGGCTGGCAATACCGGTGCGCTCATGGCCATGGCGAAGTTCTGCCTCAAGACGATCGAAGGAATCGACCGGCCGGCCATTGCCGCGATCTGGCCGACTATCGAGGCCGAATGCATCGTGCTCGATGTTGGGGCCAATGTGGGCGCCGACGCCCGTCAGCTCGTCGAGTTCGCCCTGATGGGCGCGGCCATGGCGCGCGCACTGTTCGGATTGGATAGGCCTTCGGTCGGGCTGCTCAATATTGGGGTCGAGGAGATCAAGGGCCTCGACCAGATCAGGGAAGCCGCAGCGGTCCTAAAAGAAGCTCCACTCCCCATTCACTTTCACGGTTTTGTCGAGGGAGACGATGTGGGCCAAGGCGTCGTCGACGTGGTTGTGACGGATGGCTATACCGGCAACATCGCCTTGAAGACCGCCGAGGGAACGGCTAAGCAGATCGGCCAGTATCTGCGTGCCGCTCTCGGGCGGACGTTTCTGGCTCGCCTCGGAGCCATGCTGGCGCAAGGCGCATTCCACGCGCTGAAGGATAAGTTGGACCCGCGCCAGTTGAATGGCGGGATTTTTCTTGGCCTCAACGGCATCGTCGTGAAAAGCCATGGCGGCACTGACGCCACGGGCTTCGCCAGTGCCATCGACCTTGCCTATGACATGGCCTCGTCGGGAGTGGTAAAGCGCTTGGCGAGTGATGTTTCCGGCTTCCACGCGAAGCTCGAGCTCGAGGGTGCCGCTTGAGCTTCGGCTGAAAAAGTGGGACGGGTTTTTCTGCGAAGATCATTGGAAAACAAAACTTTAGGCTGGGGTAGGAGTGGCTTCAGTTGAATACGGTGCGGACGGTGATCAAAGGGGTTGGCGGCTATCTTCCGACGAAAGTCCTGACCAACGATGATCTCGCCAAGGTGGTCGACACCTCGGACCAATGGATCACGGAGCGAACCGGCATCAAGGAGCGCCGCATCGCCGCCGAGGGCGAACTCACCTCGACCATGGGCGCGATCGCGGCGCGGAGGGCACTTGATGATGCTGGCTTAGCGCCAGAGGATATCGACCTCATCATCCTCGCCACCTCCACTCCCGATCAGACCTTCCCCGCGACGGCTGTGACCATCCAGGCGGAGCTCGGCATCACGCATGGGGCAGCTTTCGATGTGCAGGCGGTGTGCTCAGGCTTCGTCTTCGCTTTAGCCACAGCCGATACCTATCTCAAAAGCGGACTTTTCAAGCGTGCGCTCGTGATCGGGGCCGAGGCCTTCTCACGACTGCTCGATTGGGAGGATCGGGCGACGTGCGTTTTATTCGGTGACGGAGCCGGTGCCGTGGTGGTCGAGGCCCAGAAGCTGAACGGCGCACTCACCGATAAGGGCATCCTCGCCACTTGCCTCAGGTCAGATGGGCGATACCGTGACAAGCTCTATGTCGATGGCGGGCCCTCTTCGACCGGCACAGTCGGGCACCTCCGCATGGATGGCCCAGAGGTTTTTCGCCATGCAGTGACCAAGATCAGCGAGGTGATCGGCACCACCCTCGATCAGGCCGGTTACAAACCTTCCGATATTGATTGGTTTGTTCCCCATCAAGCCAATAAGCGCATCTTAGACGGCGCGGCCAGGAAGCTTGGTCTGGACAGAGACAAAATCATCATTACTCTTGATAAACACGCCAATACATCGGCAGCCTCGATTCCTCTTGCTTTGACTCAAGGACGCGCCGACGGCCGCATCAAGCCGGGCGACCTCGTTTTGATCGAGGCGATGGGCGGCGGTTTCACTTGGGGCGCAGTTCTGATCCGCTGGTGAGACTTATTTGCCCGACGACTATCGCGCGAAAGCCACACTTTAGTGGAAAATGACGCAATATCAGGAATTTGAATGCGGGACAGATTGACCACGTCGCACTCGCTCGTTTAGCATCTTGAATAGTCCCGCGACTGGGGGAGCGCACAGACGATGAGCGGGAAGACGCTGACGCGCGCCGACTTGGCGGAAGCGGTGTTTCAGAAGGTTGGGTTGCCGCGGAACGAGTCCGCCGAGATCGTCGAGCTTGTGCTTCGCGAGATCGTGGCGAGCCTCGAGCGTGGGGACACCGTCAAACTGTCCTCGTTCGGCTCGTTCGGTATTCGCGATAAGGGTGAGCGCATTGGTCGCAACCCTAAGACGGGTCAGGAAGTTCCCATCACGCCGCGGCGTGTGCTCGTGTTTCGCGCGAGCAATATTATGAAGCAGCGCATCAACGAGGCGCTCTCACGCAGAAAGGCGGCGGAGTAGTCGAGCGGCATGTTAGCGCCGAGGAGGTGGACCGTTGGACAAGGCGCCCGAGGCGTTTCGCACCATCAGCGAGGTTGCTGACGAGCTTGAGGTCCCGAAGCACGTGCTGCGCTTCTGGGAGGCCAAATTCGCTCAGCTGAAACCCATGAAGCGCGGCGGCGGTCGACGCTATTACCGGCCAGAAGACGTCGCTCTCCTCCGTGGTATTCGCTTCCTGCTCTATGACGATGGGTACACCATTCGCGGCGTACAGAAGATCCTGCGCGAGCACGGCCCCCGCTATGTGATGGATTTCCGGCGGATCGCCGAGGAAGAAGAGCACGAGGGTGCCGACATGACCGAGGCCCATGCGATTCCGGATGTCGCGGCCGAGGCAGCGCAAGGAAAGACTGCGGGCCTCGCGCGCGACATGAGCACCTCACGGGACACGGACCTAAGCGCTCTGGGCGGCCTGATCGATGAGATCGAGGCTTGCCACCAGATTCTGGTCTCGGTCAAGGAATAAGGATTGATTGGCTCGCCGCTTGTTTCGGCAGGCTGAGCGTGTATATCCATTTCACCCTGCACAAGGCTTCGGAGCGTAGCGCAGCTCGGTTAGCGCACCGGTCTGGGGGACCGGGGGTCGGGAGTTCAAATCTCCCCGCTCCGACCATTTT
>JBLMXO010000349.1:0-4671 GCA_050257815.1 Actinomycetota bacterium | reverse complement strand
CACCATCAAGCCCGAGAATCGCAACGAGAGCATCAAGCGGTTCAAGGAGCGTGGGATCGTCGAGCCCAAAGGAGTCAAGCTCCTCGGCGCTTGGATTTCGCTCAGTCAGCAGGAGACCTGCGCGATCTTCGAGTCGGACGATGCCGCTTCAATCATGGCGCTCTACGAGCCGTGGACGGACCTCAACGTGCACAAGATCGAGCCTGTGATGGACTTCGCCGACCTCAAGAAGTTCGTGGCCCGGTAATTGGGCTCCGTCGGAGCGACCTCGCCACCGAGTGGACGATGCACCGGGGCGTCTAGCGCCTATCTGTGGTGGGTCTCGGCAAAGATGAGGGTGGCCTCATCATCATCGCTCGCGTCGCCTCGAACCAAGGCGCCCAGGCGGCGCGCATTGCCTCGGTCCAGAGCGCGAAGGGATTGAAAAGTTCGAGGGTCTTAGCGAAGGCATCGAAGGACGGCACGGCGGTGAGGTGGATCGAGATTTGCTCGCCCTGTCGGTCCGGCAATTGACGATGCTCGATCTCAATGTCGAGACCAGGCAGATGCGCAATCGCCTTCATTTCTTCCATAACCTAAGTCCCGATAAGGTCCGATCTCCGCTTCGCGTCGGATTCAGAGCTAGAGACGCGACCATCGCCAGTCAAGTCCCGTAACTCTCGGCGATCAGCACTTCACTTTTTGCTGGAGCGCCTCGGTAAGAAGATAGCAGCCGGAGCGCATCTCATCGATCATCCAGCCGTGCTTGCCGCGGACAAGCTCGTAGGTCACCGTCGTCAACTTGCCGAAATTCTTGAAGCGCGCGTCGACCACCGCGCTTCTGTCGTCGCCCTTGATCAGTTTCGCCGTCACGTCGCTCAGATCGAAATCGTTGCCCATCACGATCATGGAGAAGTCCATGCAGGCGTCGCCGTTCTTTTCAGCGATGCGGAAGCACTCGTCCCATAGGTGCTGCGTACGTGGCGTGTAGCGTGCGGTCCCGCCAAGCGCATCCGGATCGTAGAGCGACAGAACGTAGTCAACCGCGCTCTGCGGCTTGGCGAGCGTTAAATTTGGCGCGCAGGGGAGAACCAGCAGAGCAAGGGCGAATTGGGCCATCCGCGTCATCGCAAATCACCGCCAGACAAATCTAAGGCGTGGTCAGGACTTTCAAATATTCCACGGTCGCGTCCGCCAAGACATCACGGTGGAGCCGGGCGCGCTTGCCAAAGATCGCCCGCGAGCCCAACGCATCGAGCATGGTGGTGCCGAGGCGATCGAACGCGCTCGGCAAATCGTCTCCGTCAAAATAGACAACTCGCCAGTCGCCCTGCTGGTGGGTATGCAAAATCTTGGCGAAATATTGCAGGAACAACTCGCCTTGCTTGGCCATGTAGGGACCGAGCACGAGCACGTGCAGCTCGTCCCATTGCTGCTTGGTGAGGAGCTTCTTCCTGATCTCGGTCACAAGCTTGTTGCAGGCATCGAGCTGTGCCCGCGCCGCCGCCGCCAATAGCGGCGGAATCTCCTCGCCAACCGAGCGGGCGAACGCACCGAGTTCCCGGTCTGAAACGCGGCGCTCGGCGAGCACGGCGTCGAGAAATGCCGTCACCGTGGGATAGACCAGACTTGGCCTTGCCATGCTGCCGGCTTTCGCCTCTTCGCGCGTATCGAGCGCGCCGGCCGCCGCTGCGATTGCCGCGCGGTAGGCTTGGACCTCGGCCAATACCGACTCGGGAAGCTCCTCGCCGGTGCGGTCGTGGAGGAGAGAGAAGACGCCGAGCGGAATGTGCCCGAGCGTCTTCATCTTGTTGTAGAGCGGCGGGATCAGCCCCGGAAACCGCTCCATGGCGCAGTCATGGCGATAAAGAAGGAGATCGTCGTCGTGAATGACGATCAGCGCGATTTGCTTTTGCCGCTCGACGATCCTCGTCCGCGCCGCCTCGTAGATGTCGACGAAGCGCTGGTCGAGCTCGGCCAGCCGCTCGCTCGCTTGCATGGGACGCCTCCTCATTTCATCACCGCCAACCCCTTAGGCGGAAGGCCAGTCCAAGACCGCTCGATCAGGACGGCCTGTGACCCGCTAAGGCATCGAGCCCCATTTTCGTCCCTAAGCAAGCCTAACCGAGACCCATGACGCAGCGCTTGGACTTTACTAATCAAGACTTCTTTCGCGATTCGGCTGCCAACAGCGAAAGACTAAGGGCGCGCGGACCGGTCGTCGAAGTCAGGTTACCGATCGTCGGCAAGGTCTGGATGACGACCACCCATGAGCTCGCCGGCCGCGTGCTGAAGGACAGTGAGACCTTTACCATTCGCAAAGACGGCGGACGCGTTGCTGGCCTCCGCTGGTGGATGCCGCGCAGCGTTCGACTGCTCGCGAACAACATGCTCACCATGGACGAGCCCGACCACACGCGGTTGCGAGGGATCGTAGACGAAGCCTTTCGCCGTCGCGCCATCCTGGAGATGGAGCCACGCATCTTTGCCATCGCCGATGAGCTTGCGGGCACCTTGTTTGCCGACGAAAGCCCTGCCGATCTTGTCGAGCGCTATGCGCGCAAAATTCCACTCGCGGTCATTTGCGAGCTGCTCGGCCTGCCGCTCGCCGACCGGGAGCGCTTCATGGCCTGGGCCAACAGTGCCGCACGGATCAGTGGCCCGGTCTCCTTCTGGCGGATCATGCGCGTCTATGCAGCGATGCGGACCTACCTCGAGCAGCGCTTGCGGGTGGCGCGCGAGAAGGGCGGCGAGGGCCTGATCGCCGAATTGATCCGCGTCGAAAATGAAGGCGGACGTATCAGCAGCGAGGAAATGGTGGCCATGGTTTTCCTCCTGCTCGGTGCAGGCTCGGAGACCACCACGCATCTGATCAGCGGATCGGTCTACGAGCTCCTCAAAGATCCCACTCGACGCGACTGGCTGGAGCAGGATTGGTCCCGCGCCAATCTGGCTATTGAGGAGTTCTTGCGCTTCGTCTCGCCGGTGCAATTTTCCAAGCCGCGCTATGTGCGCAAGGACGTCGAGCTCCACGGCGTGGTGTTGAAGAATGGCGACAGGATCATGGCCATGATCGAGGCGGCCAACATGGACCCGAAGGCGAACGAAGCGCCCGGCAAACTCGATCTCGAACGCCACCCGAATCGACATATCGCCTTCGGCACCGGCATCCATTTTTGCCTAGGCCATCAACTTGCGCGCATTGAGGGCAAATGTGCGCTAAAGGCACTCTTCACCCGCTGGCCAAAACTTGCCCTCGCCATAGACCCGTCCAAAGTCAGATGGCGCCCGCGCCCGGGCTTGCGAGCGATCGAGACGCTGCCCATTGTGCCGGGCAATTAGCGCTGGGCTGCTGCTAGGCGTGGCCTCGCCTAGCTCTTCTCGATGAGGACGGCGCGGAAGTCGTTGACGTTGGTGAGGGTAGGGCCGGTCATCAAGAGATCGCCGATGGCGTTGAAGAAGGTCCAAGGGTCGTTGTCGGCGAGCATGGCCTTGGCGTGGATCCCCGCCTTCTCGGCGCGTTTGAGCGTATCGGGATAGATCAGAGCGCCGGCATTGTCCTCGCTGCCGTCGACGCCGTCGGTATCGCCGGCGAGCGCATAGATGCCGGGGAGCCCGTCGAGCGCGATGGCGAGGGCGAGCAGGAACTCGGTGTTGCGCCCGCCTTTGCCCTTGCCTTTGAGCGTGATCGTGGTCTCGCCGCCTGAGATCAAGACGCAGGGCGGTTTCTCGGGCTGACCGCGTAATTTGCATTGGCGCGCGATGCCGGCATGGACGAGCGCCACGTCGCGCGACTCGCCTTCGATCGAGTCGCCGAGGATCACTGGCGTCACGCCCGCCTTCTGCGCGACTTCGGCCGCCGCTTCGAGCGAGGCTTGCGGGGTTGCGATCATGATGTTCTCGACGCGGACGAGGCGCTTATCGCCGGGCTTCGGCGTCTCCTCGGCTTTGCGCAGGCGATCGATCACCGCTTTCGGCACGTCGATCTTGTATTTCTTGATGATGCCGAGCGCCTGCTCGTTGGTGGAGGAATCGGCCACCGTGGGGCCCGAAGCGATGATGGAGGGATCATCGCCCGGCACGTCGGAGATCATCAGCGCGACGACGCGGGCGGGATAGGCCGCAGCGGCGAGACGCCCGCCTTTGATGGCGGAGAGATGCTTCCGCACCGTGTTCATCTCGGAGATGGTGGCGCCCGATTTGAGCAGCGCCTTGTTCACAGCCTGCTTGTCCTCGAGCGTCAGCCCCTCGGGCGGGAGCGCGAGCAGTGCAGAGCCGCCGCCTGAGATGAGGCAGAGCACGAGGTCGTCCTCGGTGAGGCCCTGCACCATCTGGAAGATACGCTTCGCCGCCTCGCGGCCGGCGGCATCAGGAACAGGGTGAGCCGCCTCGACGACCTCAAGCCTCTCGGTGGGCACGCGATAGCCGTAACGCGTGACGACGAGCCCTTCGAGCGGGCCGGCCCACGCATCTTCCAGCGCCTTGGCCATCGCTCCGCTCGCCTTCCCGGCGCCGATGATGACGGTCCGGCCCTTCGGTCTTTGTGGCAGGTGGGCCGGCACGCATAATGCGGGCAGCGCAGCATCGACCGCGGCCTGGAACATGGCCTTGAGCAGAGCGTCAGGCTTCATCTTATTGGCGTCCCTTCTCAATCGCGCCTGAACTCGCACAGACGATTGCAATAAGGCAAGC